>CAMWQV010000540.1 GCA_947176425.1 uncultured Clostridia bacterium | reverse complement strand
GGTGGAAGGCGTGCTGCGGATGGTCCCTTCAGCGCGGGTCGGGCATATCGGTCTGTACCGGAATGAGGAAACTTTAGAGCCGGTGAAATATTTCTGTAAAATGCCCAAAGATATCGCGGAACGGGAAATTCTGATTGTCGATCCCATGCTGGCAACCGGCGGTTCCGCGTCTGCCGCCATTGGCTTTATGAAAGAATACGGCTGCGCCTCAATCAAATTGATGGTTCTGGTGGCCGCGCCCTGCGGGATTGAGCGTATTCAGAAAGATCATCCGGACGTGGATATCTTCTGCGGCGTTGTGGACAGCCATCTCAATGAACACGGCTATATCGTTCCTGGACTTGGGGATGCCGGAGACCGGATTTTCGGGACAAAATAATTTTTCACTGCCCCCTTGTTCGCTGTGCGAGGGGACAGTTTTTTTGCGTTTTACTGCAACCATTAGGGGAGTATGTTGGTGAATACTTACTTCCCTTTATAAGCCCCGGCAGTGTTCCAGAACCGGAGGGTTTTTCAATAATTTAGCAAACTGCTTTTGCGGAACTGGTAGATGTTTTTGTGTTATACTTGGCACGAAAGGACAGTGAAACGGATAATGGATTAACTGCGGAAAAACTATAATCCTCACACAACTATCATAGCGACGTATGATCGGGTAGTAGTTGTTGAGGATTTAGTAGAAATATCGTTTCCGGCAGATGATTAATGCATTGGCCTGCAAACGTAAGATTTTCTTATATTTGCTGCAAAGTATTTTCCTTTTGACGGAGCATTCATCAAATTTCGGTAAATGATTTCTGGGACATTGAAATAAGAGTATGTACCACCCTTCAAAAATCGTACATATAGCGTATGCGATGCTGTATCATATCCGACGCCTGCAATATCAGAAGAACCCGCAACCGGTATCATATCCAACAAAATCACCTCCTTCCCTCGTATCCGTCTCCAGTGCTGGCAACACTGGGGGCGGGGTTTTATCGTTCAAGAAATTCTTTTTTGAACCGCGTTTACAAAATTCTTTGCACCTGCGGCGTGGCGGAAAACAAATTCCGCTCTTCCAGAACCGGCGTTATCAACTATCACAGTATGATAGCCGAAAATTTTCCCGAACAGACCGTTTGTGTATCCGATACTCTGTATTTTTAAGATTGGAGTAAAAAGCGTTTTTGTCCTTATTATCCCGCAATGACCAACGATTTGTGTTTCTGTCATTCTTAAATAGTCGTTTTTATAGGATTTTATTATGCTAATCACGATGATAATAGATATAATTGAGTAAATGAACGCAACAAGCAAAAAGTCCTTATAGCTTGCGTATGTATCATATATTAGTTCGTTGATTAAATCATAGAAAAGAAACAATATAATTAAGACATAAAGCACATAATGAAACCAATGCCTCCTGCATTCGGCAACAATTTTTTCGTTTTTCATACATACCTCCAAACTCTCTCTTAGTGTTGGCACACTGGCGGCGGTTTTTATGGGACCGGATTCAAATAATCCCCAGAACGAACACTTATTTTTTTGCAGGATCTACATTTAAAATCATTTGAAGATGGTAAAATTGTACCTTTTTTTCCGCAATATGGACAGCTCACTTCGCTTTTCAATATAGTAAAGCCATAGGCTGCTATTATAGTTAAAATTCCAAATATTATGATAAAAATACTTTGAATAACCACATAGAGAGATAAGATTGATATTCCTATAAAGAAATATTTTAACCCCTTATAAGTATCTCTTTTCGGCTCTCCTATCTTTGTTGGCTTAATAGGCGAGGTACTGTCCATTGATTCTATTTCCTGTTCCAAACCATCGTCGTAATCCAATGGAATGTCTATCGAAGGATGCGGAATTCTCGTTTGGTGTAACGTACTGATTTTATCTATGGGTATCGTTTTATGCACATCCTCTTTTTCAATTTCTGAAACTGGAGGTGCATTATCCTCCGCCATAATGGATGGCTGCTCCTGCTCTAGCTCCTGTCCTTCCGGTATTCCCATTAAAATCTCCTGCCACTCCGCACGAGTAATCAAAATTTTTCGCGGTGTAGAACCCTCAAACGGCCCAACATATCCACGTTCTTCCATCTGATCGACCAACCGTGCGGCCCGGGAGTATCCCACTTTCAGACGCCTTTGCAGCATCGACATAGACGCCTGTCCAATCTCCAGAATCACCTCCACAGCGGCGGGCAGCAGCTCATCTGGATCATCCGATTTGTATTGATAAGAACTGGCAGAGGATATGTCTATTCTCGACTCTATTTCCACAATTTCCTCAAATGCCTTGTTTCTCAAAACATCATCCTCTGTAGGATCATACTTTAATGCGGCATTATAAAAAATACTGCGGCTGTCTTCCTCATCCGCCTCAATAGCGTGTACTTTGTACAGCAATCCAGAAACGCAGTACCAAGCGTCTCCAACAGCTGACAGCTGTTCTATATTTCTCTTTCCGGTGATAAAACGCAGGTCAGACATTTGAGATAGAAAAGTAATTTTTGCAGGAAAAAGCGAGGCGATCTCTTTTGTCTGCTTAACACACGGCGTTTGCGTTACTGCAATGATGTGTATTCCGGCAATTCGACTGATTGAATACAACTGTTTAATTGCATTCAATGTCTCTTTTTGGCCTTGCAGAACAGTAGATAAATCGTCTATGACCGCCACAATCCGCGGCAGTTCTGTATCTATACTTCTGTATCTTAACTGGTTGAATGCGTCAAGATTTTTGACTCCGTGTTCCGAAAAAGTTTTTAACCGATTTTGTCCCTCGAATAGAAGCCATTGAATAGTAGTGCTGATTCGTTCCACATCGGAACAGACCGGAATCAATGCGTGACCAGCCCCCGTATACTGAGAAAGCTGTGTGATCTTTGCATCACAAAGAACAAGCCGCATCTTATCCGGCGTGTTATGTTCAATCAGGGTCAAAAGAATGGTGTCAACAAACACGGATTTCCCTGCACCGGTTGCGCCAGAAACAAACAGATGATTGATCTGCGTTAGGTCTGAT
>CAMWQV010000539.1 GCA_947176425.1 uncultured Clostridia bacterium | reverse complement strand
GTGGTGGACGCCACCTGCCCCCGTGTGGCCAGGGTCCACCAGATCGTGGCCGAAGCGGAACGGGAGGGACGGCAGCCGGTGATGATCGGCGATCCGGACCATCCGGAGGTCCGCGGCGTGGGCGGCTGGTGCCGGTCCCTGAAGGTATTTTCTGGTCCGGAGGAAGTGCTTTCCTGGGCGAAAACCCTTGCAAATACTAGAGATTTGGCGCTTTCCGTGGTGTCCCAGACCACCCTCCGGCGAGAAATTTGGGAAAGTTCTTTAAATTTTATAAAAAAACTGTGTACAAATCTGAAAATATTTGATACAATATGTGATGCTACGCATATACGTCAATCGGAAGCGGCTCTCCTCGCCGCCAAAGTTGACGCGATGGTGGTGGCTGGCGATCCCAAAAGCGCAAATACAAAACATTTGACCGAAATCTGCCGCTTACACTGCTCCCGTGTGTTCCAGATCCAAAACGCGGACGAGCTGCCCCGGAAAGCACTGTCAAATTGTTCTGTTGTTGGCCTGACTGCGGGCGCTTCCACACCTGCGAGCATCATAAAGGAGGTCATAAAAACGATGAGCGATGAAAAAATCCAGGCAGAAGGTATGGAAAATTTTGAAGAAATGGTAGAAGACTACACCCATACTTTAAATACAGGAGAGAAAGTAACCGGCACGGTGACGGCGATCACCCCGACGGAAGTCCAGGTGGAGCTGGGCTGCAAACAATCCGGCTATATCCCGCTGGACCAGCTGACCGATGACCCGATGGTCAAACCGGAAGATGTGGTCAAAATCGGCGATCAGGTGGAGCTGTGCGTCATCCGGGTGAACGATGTGGAGGGGTACGCGACCCTGTCCAAGAAGAGAGTGGACTCTGTAAAAGTATGGGAAGAGATTGAGGCGGCTTGCAGCAGCAAGGAAATCATGGAAGGTCTTGTGACGGAGGAGAACAAGGGCGGCGTTGTCGCTGCCGTGAAGGGCGTGCGGGTGTTTATCCCGGCCTCTCAATCCGGCCTGCCCCGCGACGCGGCAATGACGGAACTGGTCAAACAGCGGGTTAAGCTGCGCATTACCGAGGTGAACCGCGCCCGGCGCCGTGTCGTCGGCTCCATCAAGGTCGTGCAGCAGGAAGCCCGTCAGGCTGCCGCCGCGGAAGTCTGGGCAAATATCGAAGTCGGCAAGCGGTATTCCGGCACGGTCAAGAGCATGACCAGTTACGGCGTTTTCGTGGACATCGGCGGCGTGGACGGTATGGTACATATTACCGACCTGTCCTGGAGCCGCATCAAGCACCCCAATGAAATCGTGGCTATCGGCGATACCCTGGAAGTCTATGTCATTTCCTTCGACCCGGAGAAAAAGAAAATCTCCCTGGGCGTCAAAGACCGCAGCACCAATCCCTGGCAGGTGTTCATGGATACCTACAAGACCGGCGATGTGGCGTCCGTGCGGGTGGTGAAGCTGATGGACTTCGGCGCGTTCGCGGAGGTTGTTCCCGGCGTTGACGGCTTGATCCATATTTCACAAATCGCGGATCACCGGATCGAAAAGCCCGGCGATGTCCTCAAAGAAGGTCAGACGGTTGACGCGAAGATCACAGCTGTGGATGAAGAAAAGAAGAAAATTTCCCTCTCTATCCGCGCTATTCTTACCGCGCCCCCCGCAGAACCTGAAAACTAATCATTCTCTTTTGGACAGGCGGTCTTTTGGGACTGCCTGCCCTTTCTTCATACAATAAGACCGCTTTTCCCTGTAAAAATGGGATGGCGGTCTTATTGTCATAATGAGGACAGGCCGTGCATAGACTGGGACAAGCAAGCCGAAGGAGGGATTCTCTATGACCATCCAGCGCCGTCCCCATCCGCAGCGCCGCCGTCAGATCACCGCATTGTTTGCCGCCGGTGCAATACTCTACCTGGTAGCAGCTACGGCAACCAGTTCCTCCGCCCGCTCCGCACTGGAGACCTTGGGACAGCGCGGTGATGTGGCCCTGAATATTCTGCGCAGCCAGCTGGGCGATTTGCAGGCTGATTCACCGCTGCCCGCGTCAGTTGCGCTGGCGATTGGTCAGAGTCCAGTTCTAATGGCGGGACAGGATGCCGTGTTAGAGCTGCGGAGCGTGGAGGAGTTCGATACCGGCGGACAGGAAAGCCCTGACGATATCGTTGCCGAACCCCCGGAACCGGACGTGCCGGTCCCGGAGGAGCCAGCCGAACCGGAAACGCCGCTGCTGTTCAAGGACAACGGCGTGGCGGCAAAAACGCTGGTCCCCACGTCCGCCGACGGCTATATCGTGACCGGCGATGTGTTTATCAACAACCGCAGCGACAACAGTTTTGACGCCTCGATTTTTGACGGGACCTTTGCTGCGGAGCTGTCAGAGGAGGAGGGGCCGAAAGTGCTGATCGTCCACACCCACGGCAGTGAAGCCTATACCATGCCACCGGGAGAGGAGTACGTCCCAAGCGGCGACTGCCGGACTACGGACTGCAACTATAATATGGTCCGGGTAGGGCAGGAGATCGCGAAAACACTGGAGAATGCCGGACTGTCCGTAATCCAAGACACCACGCTCCATGATTATCCGGAGTACAGCGGCGGTTATGACCGGTCCCTGGAAACGGTAAAAAAATATATGGAGCAGTACCCCAGCATTTCGTTTGTGCTGGACGTACACCGGGACGCCATTGCGGGAAGCGACGGCAGTATGTACAAGGTGGTCAGCGCGGTGGACGGTATGAACGCAGCCCAGATGAGTTTCGTGATCGGTACGGACGGCGGCGGCCTGGAACACCCGAACTGGCGGGAAAATCTGAAACTGGCGGCGGTCATCCAGCAGCATTTAGCCGATACATACCCGACTTTGATGCGGCCTATCACAGTAAGAAATTCCCGGTACAACCAGCACACGACAACAGGAAGCCTACTGGTGGAAATGGGTGCGGCGGGGAACTCTCTGGATGAGGCCCTGCTTTCGGCGCGGCTGCTCGGTAAGGCAATCGCGGAAGTCCTGCTGGAAAAATAAAGATTATTC
>CAMWQV010000538.1 GCA_947176425.1 uncultured Clostridia bacterium | reverse complement strand
ACTCAACTGCCCCACGATCCTGGGCAGGATATACCAAAGATGCTGGAGCAGTTTCCGTCTCCAGAGGAATTTCAGACGATTTCTGAACTGTTGCGCCAGATGAGTGACGGGAGCCGTCTGCGGCTGTTCTGGCTACTCTGCCACTGTGAGGAGTGCGTAATCAATTTGTCGGCAATGATGGGAATGAGCAGTCCGGCGATCTCTCACCACCTGAGACAGCTGCGGAACAGCCATTTAATTGTCAGCCGCCGGGATGGAAAAGAAGTCTATTACAGAGCTGCTGATACGGCGCAGGCCCACCTCCTGCACCAGTTGGTGGAACAGCTGATTTTTATTACCTGTCCCGGCCCGACGGAAGGAGGAATGGCATATGGAAACCGGTTATCTGTCCGAAATGGATGAAAAACTTGCTGGAGTGCCAAAAGGAAAACTCCTGTTGGAAAGGCATACCGCTGAACACGATGCGCCCTTTCTCTCTGAACAGCTTGTCTCCAGTTCTGACGGCAAAGGATTTGCAGAAAGCTGGACTGTCTTTCCCGGCGTTGTTCTGCTGCACAGCTATTACCGTGCCAAACAGTACAGTTTTCATCACGCACCGCTCCAGTCTGTCATGCAGATTAACCATTGCAGGCAGGGACGGATTGGCTGGGAAATGCACGACGGAACAACCGTTTACCTGGGAGCGGGCGACTTGTCCCTGCATATGATGGATGCCTGTGCAGAATCTGTCATAAGCCTGCCTTTAGGATTCTATGAGGGGATCGCCATATCGGTTGACCTGGAGACACTGACACATGATCCCCCTGAAATTTTACGGGAAGCGGGTATCAAGGGACAAAAACTGCATGAAAAATTCTGTAATCAGAACGGTCATACCGCCATGCCTGCCAGTACACAGATCGAGCATATTTTTTCGGAACTCTATGTGCTGCCGTATGATCTGCAAATGCCCTATTTCAAGCTGAAAGTGCAGGAATTGCTGCTGTTTCTCAGTATGCTGGATGTTTCAGAAGAGAAACAGTTAGACCGGTATTATTCTCAGCAAATAGAAACCATAAAGACGATCCACACACAACTGACGCAGCACCTTGACCGCCGCTATACCATAGAGGAACTGGCAAAGCAGTATCTTATCAACACATCCGCGCTGAAAGCAGTATTCAAGACGGTTTATGGACTGCCGGTTGCTTCCTATATGAAAGAGTACCGGATTAAAGAAGCGGCGCGGATGCTGCGGGAGAACAGCAGCAGCGTTTCGGAAATCGCGGCAGCTGTCGGGTATGAAAGCCAGAGTAAATTTACCGCCGCATTTAAGGAAGTTCTTCAAATCCTCCCAACTGCATACAGAAAACAATTTCAGTCATAATGCGGCAATAAGAGAGGGAGCAGGCTCAAATATGTCAGCCTGCCCCCTTTTTTAGTCCCTTTTGGATACTACTTGCAGAATCATTTCAAGCACCAGCGATCATATTAAGCACTTGTGCCAAATCCCCGTCCAGACCAAAGGATTTACTCTGGAGCTGAGAAGGAATATAGATTTCTCCTTTATTGACAGAAACATAGACAGCATACGGTTCCCGCGCTGCCAGCCGCATTAGTGGCGCTTTGATGAGTTGATTGCGGGGACCAATCCCCAGCTCCAAGATCACAAGTTTTTTCCCGTGGTATTTGTCCAGAAATGTCTGAAAATTTTGTTGTGCCACAGTATCCGCAATAAAGGCGGCATGGTCGTCCATATGCACCTGCATGATTCCTCCGCATTTCGGGCAGCGAGGTACAAGCTCTGATGGAATCCTGCCGTTGGCTTCAGCTGCCGCCATCTGTTCCATCTGCTCAAAGCATGGATAGATTTCGTTATGGCAGGGACGGACGCATTGCATAGTCAGCCAGTTTCCTTCTACTTCATAGATTTTTTCCGGGGCAAGATCGGACATTTCAAAGTGACACTCGCCATTACTCGTAACAATAAAATAATCTTTATCACCTATAATGGTTTTCAGAGCCTGCATGACTGGCGTGGCTGTATAGCCACTGCAATAATGATGGGCCAACCGGCTCCAGAAGCCCCACTTTTCTTCTTCAGATGGCCAGCGCGCAGCCATGCCGTGAAGGATACAGCGCAGGCCATATTTCCGTTTCAAATCACCGAATACATCCTCAAAGGCTTGGTTATCCGCAAAAAGATGAAGTCCCTCCGTGATAGACAAGCCATTACTGGCTCCAATCAGAACGGCATCAGCGCTTTTGATTTTTTCTGCGATAGTCTGATACGGATTCATTGTACCATCCCCTCCCCGTTTTGTTTCAAAATGACAGCGTTCCGAAGAACTTCTGCGATATCTTTCTTGATTACCAGGCCCTTTTGGAAAATTTCTTTCGGCAGCGCAGCATCTTTCGGATTGATTGCGATGTAATATGCGTGTGGCAGCGAGTATGTCAGATTCCAAAACGGCTCCCGAATAAACATGGGCGTCATACGGCCAACTCCCAATTCCAAAAGCAGCAGCTTTTCTGTTTTGTGCTGTTCTAAAAACAAATTGATTTTCCGATATTCATCCCGATATTTCTCACCTTCCAGAAACGTAAAGCCACGCACCCACGGCTCCATCTCCGCTCCACATTTTTGACACCGTGGTATTAAGTCTTCTGGAATTTCCAGGTTTTCATCAATAGCCGCATTCATGGCATAGACCGTTTCCTTATTGTAATAGATCGCGTCATGACATCGGTGGCTACATTGATAATATCGGGAATCGCCCTGTATTGCGCTGAGTTTTTCCTCTGGTACTACATGGGTAAACAGAAAATCCTGATTTGTGGTCATAACATGATAGGTAGTATCTCCAATCAGCTCCATCAAATCATGGTAAGGCTGTCCTGCCTTACATTCATACAGCAGACACCCCATACGGGCAAGAAATGCCCAGCGTGCGCGGGAGGACGGATACCGGTAATAGAATCCGTTGAAAGCGCCGGTAAAGCCGTATTTTTTATGAAACTCGCTAAAATATTTCTGGAACAGAGCATCACC
>CAMWQV010000537.1 GCA_947176425.1 uncultured Clostridia bacterium | reverse complement strand
ACGTCACCGAGCAGGGCGTGCGGCTTGACGTGTATATGGCTGAAGAAGGGAACCCCGGCGGCTGGAAAGTTCAGAATTGTTACATTCTCGAACAGATGCAGGACGCAGATGCTATCCCCAGCCTTACCAGGATAAAGCAGGATGATGGAACGGTCAGCTGCTCATTTGGCAGAACTTGTATTCATGCCCGTGAGATCAGGGAGAATGGAAAGATTCGACTGGAACCGACGGCAGGAGATCAGGTATCTGGTAGTGAATGGGTAGAGTTGACGATAGACCGTATCTATGGTTACTGTACCCTGCTGGCCCGGCATTTGAACAGGAGGGTGAGCGTATGAGTATCAGTGAACGCAACGAACTGGTGCTGGAATATCTCTGGTGTATCGACTGCGTTATCCGGCAGAATTATGCCTTAGTACAAGCTGCCCGTCTGGACCGTGATGATGTATACCAGTCGTTAGCTCTGCGGTTAATTCGTGCTGTAGAACTGTATAAACCCGGTGCCAAAGGTCTGAAAGGATACATATTCTCACAGTTAAAGTATGAACTTCTCAGCTGCAAAAGCTCTAAGGTCTGATATGGCTTATGTGCAGCTCCGTATGATCTTCGCGGTGCCGTGGTTTCAATAGATGCCTTGTCGGAAAGTACGGTCTGTACTATGTGATAGAGTGGTTAAAAGAAAGGATACGGAAAATGCAATTTATAATAAAGGGTGAATTAGAATTAAAACTCGGCGATAAAGAAGCTGGCAACATTCGGCTCAGCGCGGTCCTTGCGGATAAAAGAACAGAACTTCTTGCTGAACAGAGCGAACCGGTGCGCTTTATCGAAAGCAAATGCGGCAGTACAAGGGATGCTTTGGAGCCGTGCTGCGGAGAACTGGCTGATACGGAGAGCCAAGAATCAGATTGGGAGGCGTAATTTGAGATGCAAGAAAAATCCGTAAAAATCTATACACATGATGAGGCGGCGTTGATTGTTGAAATGTTTGAAGACATCCTCGATGCTTACGGCATTAAAGTTCCCTCGCCAGAAGACGATGAGCGTGAAGCCGATAATGCTGCAACCCTCTACGGCAGCGTGTATTCAAATTTGCTGGATAAAGTGGAAGCCAGTCTTATTAGTGTTCTCGACAGGTGTAAAAACGACCCTGAAATCGTCAAGTATGAATTTTCCGGCACAATTTAACTGAACTGGACACAAAACGAAGTAGCTGTTCAATATCGACTGTTTTAGGAAGTACAGATGTGATGTAATCTACAACGAAAAGAGGAATAACGTAAACCTTGTATTGGTCTGCGTTATTCCTCTATCTTGGATTCTGCTATTATGGTTCGTAATGCTTTTTTTGCAGCAATTAGTATGTCTGTAAGAGCTTTTATCTCCTGTGGAGTACAATCATCCAGCAGACGGTCTACATCCTTGATTCTGACATGGCGGGACTTCTCCACATTGTCACAGAGCAAATCATCTATCGTAATCTCCAAAGCATTTGCAATACGGATCAAAGTGGGCAGGCTTGGTTTGGTATTGCCCCGTTCGATATGGCTGAAATGAGCAGGGGTCAAATCGGCCATTTCAGACAAAACTTCCTGAGTTAGCTTGCGTTCTAAGCGATATGTCCTGATTCTGTTTCCGATAGCCCTATAATCAATCACAATAGATCACCTCACATTTTTTGTATTGTAAAGTCAACCCGCTTGTGTTATAATGTTTTTTGAAAGCATTATGCTCTTAAAACGTAAAAATAAAAAAATTTTTATGGATAGACAGTAGTTGTCTAAGCGTTGTGCTATAATAAGATGCAGGAGGCGAAATATGGAAACTGAAAAAGGAATCCGGCTGCTGCATCTATATGAAGCGCTTCTGCATGGGGACGGCATCCGAAAAAAAGAGGCCGCCGAACGTTTCGGTGGAGACGAGAGAAGCATTCAGCGGGATATTGAGGTCCTGCGAAACTACTTTGCTGAACACAATCCGCCTATGGAAATCCGATATATTCCAAAGGAGAACTGTTATCAGCTGGTTTCTGTCGAGCAGGCTTTCTTAAACTGCGGAGAACTGCTGGCAGTCTGCAAGATCTTATTAGAGAGCCGTTCTATGCCGAAAAAAGAAATGGACGGCATTTTAGACAAACTTCTGACTGCCTGTGTATCACCAAAAGGAGAAAAAGCAATCAGACAGATTATCGCTAACGAACGGCTTCACTATATAGAGCCGCATCATGGAAAGCTCCTGACAAACCGGCTCTGGACGCTTGGACAGGCTATCCAGTCACATAACATGATTCAAGTTACTTATCACACTCAGTTCGGCAAGAACAAACTGCGGACGCTGAAACCAGTTGGACTGATGTTTTCTGAATATTACTTTTACTTGACTGCTTTTATTGAGGATATAGATAGAGAAACACACTTTGAAAATGCAGACGATCTTTTCCCGACTATCTACCGGGTGGACCGGATGAAGAAGATTACTGTACTGGACAAGCAGTTTTCCGTCCCCTACAGCCAGCGTTTTTCCGAAGGGGAGTTCCGTAAGCGGGTGCAGTTTATGTATGGCGGAAAACTGCAAACGGTACGATTCATCTATAAAGGCCCGTCAGTAGAGGCAGTGTTGGACCGGCTGCCTACGGCGGAGATTTTAAGTGAGAAGGAAGGTCGATATGAAATCCGGGCGGAGGTGTTCGGAAAGGGAATCGAGATGTGGCTGAGAAGCCAGGGAGAATATATTGAGGTACAAAATAAAGCTTAAAGAGGGGGATTGCTATGGATTCAACCCAAAAAGAGCCTGACAAAAGTTCTGTCATCAAGGCTGGCTTAGCTGGGGCACAAGCTGAGACAATTCAGCGGCACGGAGCAGCGATTAAAGAACATATCGTTGCCTATTCTGGTATAGACCACGAGACACAGACACAAATGACTAAAGGTCTGAAAGATATTGCTAAGAGCAAACTTAATCCCGGGTACACAGAACAGAACATCCGGCAGCAATCAGGATTTTCGGCATAAGTCAAAAAGGAGGCACGTGAA
>CAMWQV010000536.1 GCA_947176425.1 uncultured Clostridia bacterium | reverse complement strand
ATCCAGGAGCGCATTGTCAGTTTTGTGGCGAAAAACAGCAATATCAGCAAGAAAAAGTTTTTGGGCCTGATGCTCAAGACGGGCGAGATGGCTGCCGACGTGGGCAGTGTAATCTATGGCGAGGAGGCCGTGGAGCTGGGCTTGATCGACCATATCGGCGGCTTGGGCGACGCGCTGGACTGTTTATATGAGCAAATCGCGGAAGCAAGAAGAAAAGAAAAAGAGCTTGTTTATCAATAATATGCCGGGGCCGGTGCGCCCCGGTTATTTTTCTTTCCGCGGGATTGAAAAAATTCTCTTGACAAACGGCGCAGAATGTATTATTGTATTAATCGCATAATACAATAATACAAGAGAGGAGGACGCCTATGGAGTGGGGTTTTACAGAAGACCGGCCAATCTGGCAGCAGCTGACGGAACAGATCACCCTGCGTATCCTGAAAGGCGAATATCCCGCGGGTTCACGCCTGCCCGCGGTACGGGAACTGGCAGCGCAGGCGGGAGTGAATCCCAATACGATGCAGCGGGCTATGGCGCAGCTGGAACAAACGGGGCTGGCCGTCTCCAGCCGCACCGCCGGACGCACGGTCACGGACGATATCACAATCATACAGAACGCCAGAAAAGAACGCGCTGCACTGGCAGTCACCCAATGTATGACAACACTGCGCGAGCTTGGATACTGCCGCGCCGACGCTCTAACGATTCTCAAGGAGGTATCAGAACATGAATGAGCAGCTCGTCACCTGCGCCGCCCTGACCAAACATTACGGCAGCAAACCCGCCCTGAACAGCGTGAATTTACAGCTGGGCCGGGGGCGGATCGTGGGACTGCTGGGACCCAACGGAAGCGGGAAAACAACCCTGATTAAAATACTCTGCGGCCTGCTCCAGCCCACGGACGGCTCTGTCACCATCGACGGACAGCCCATATCGCCTTACACAAAATCCATCGTCAGCTACCTGCCCGACCGGATGTATTTCGCCGACTGGATGACCGCCGCCGACCTGTTCGACCTGTTCGCCGATTTTTACGCGGATTTCGACCAGGAAAAATCTCTTTCCATGTGCGCCAGTCTGGGCGTCTCGCCCCGCGACCGCCTGAAAACCATGTCCAAAGGCACAAAGGAAAAAGTACAGCTGGTTCTTGTCATGGCGCGGAAAGCCCAGCTCTATCTGCTGGACGAACCCATTGCGGGCGTTGACCCGGCGGCACGGGATTTTATTCTCAATACCATCATCACCAACTACAACGAAAACGGTACCGTCATGATCTCCACGCATTTAATCAGCGATATCGAAAAAGTGCTGGACGAGGCCATTTTCCTGAAAGACGGCCAGGTGGTTCTGCACGACACCGTGGACAATATCCGGGAACGGGAGAGCAAAAGCGTTGACGCGCTGTTCCGTGAAGTGTTCCGCGCCAGAAATTTTGAGGGAGGTGCCTACTAATGTTTTTCAGACTGCTGAAATATGATTTCCGCTCCATGCTGAAACAGTTCGGCCTGATCTGGCCCGCCGCGCTGGTGCTGGCTGTCGTCAACAGCTTTACGTTAAGCGGCATGGAAAGCACCAGCAGAACCGGCGAGACAGTGGCGGGTGTGGCAATGATCGTCTATGTGGCTATTATGATCGCTATGTTTGTTACCGCCGTGATATTCGTGATTCAGCGGTTTTACAGGGGATTGTTGGGAGACGAGGGATATCTGATGCACACGCTGCCGGTAAAATCCTGGGAGCTGATTGCGTCCAAACTGGTCTGCGCGGTGGCGGTAACGTTCGTCAGCATTGTCGTAGCGATTGTGTCAATCCTGATTATTTGCAGGCCGTTCCTGCGGACTTGGGACGCCGATTTCTTCGAGTTCTTCCACTGGCTCTGGAAGAATTTCGACGGCAATGTGTTCAACGCGATTGTGATTCTGGTAGAATTAGTCGTCCTGCTTTTGGTGGGAACAGCCCAAAGCTATCTCATGCTTTATTTATCGATGGGTATAGGGCACCTGTTCCACAAAAACCGCGTGGCGATGAGCGTTGCTGCTTATATCGCGATTCAGGCAGGCATAAATACTGTGTTCGGTTTTCTCGGCGGCGTGTTCAACAATCCGCTGACCCGGATGCTTGAGCATCTTCTTTGGGAGGCCGACGGCTGGGTTGATTTACACACCGCGTTTTGGATTATGATTGCCGCTACCGGCGCTGTCGCGGCTGTGTACTTCTTTGCTGCCAACTATATCCTGAAAAATAAACTGAACCTGGAGTGATTTTTTATGAGGAAAAAACAAATCGTATTCCTTTTGATTCTTTGTATGACACTGTTAAGCGGCTGTCAATTTACCGGTAAAGACGATCTGCCAAATGATTTTACAAAAGCGGAACAGATTGTTATTTCCGACAGCGCGTCAGTAGAAACGCTGGCTGTATTAACCGGTGCTGATGAGATCAAGGCTTTCTGTCAGTCCCTGGACGGCAAAGACTGGGATATCACGGAAGACGTTCCGGCGGAATCTAAACGGGAATGCACTTTTGACATGTACCAGACTGAAACGCTCAAGGCTGGCATGAACCCGGAGGACGCAGAAATGGTTCTGCTCTGCACGATGTATACGTATCGTGACAGCAGCTGTTTCGTGATGGAATTTCCCTTTGCCTCGTTTCCCTTTGCCCTCCCAGACGATGCCGCCGCTTATCTCCATAGTTTCGCAAAATGATTCTGCGCCCCGGACAGGTCATAACTTGTCCGGGGTTCGCATATGCTTTTTTCGGGTGATGAATGATGAAAAAAGCGTTTCCTGTACTTTCAATTTTAGTATTGGCTGGCCTGCTGCTGTGCCGTCCGGAGACCGCGGCGGAGGCGGTCCGGAACGGCCTGGCTTTGTGCGCGGGTACTGTGATTCCGTCTCTGTTTCCGTTTTTTGTGGTGGTGTCGCTGCTGCTGAAACTGGGGCTTGCGGACAGTCTGCAAGGCGTTTTCGCACCGCTGATGCGTCCGCTGTTCCGGATGCGGGGCGTCTGCGCGCTTCCCCTGCTGACCGGACTGCTGGGCGGTT
>CAMWQV010000535.1 GCA_947176425.1 uncultured Clostridia bacterium | reverse complement strand
CCTTTGCAGCTTTGGACAGCAGCGGCAGCGGCTTCTCTGATCTCCTGCCCACGCTCTTTCAGCGGTTGAATTACGATTCTGTCACATTTTGCGTTGTAGTTATCGTTATTTCTCCGCTTTGTCTCTGAAATTGGCATATTATTCCTCCTTGTGTTAGTGATTATATCATACCACGACGGCAAAAACACGGCAATGTGTCAAAACGTACAAAAACACGGCAATGTGTTTGTGCAAAACAGAGAAAACACGGGAACGTGCTTGACAAGTAACACGGGAACGTGTTATCATCCGGACACAGCAAACAACACGACAACGTGTCAAACAAACCACGACAGGCCACAGGCCGGAAAGGGAACAACATGGAAACTTTGAGTGTAGAAATCAGCAGCCAAATTGCAACAGAAGAGCTGGAGCAGTTCGCCGCCGAAACGGCGCGCAGCATCGTTATCCGGTACACCGTCAACGGCAACAGCGACGACCGCCGCCGTGATACCACGCCGGAAGAGGCCGACGCCATTCATCGCATTATCTACGGCGCGCTGCTCAATATCCGGTATGGCCGTGACATCCAAGCAACCGCAGACGCGGCGGAGTTTATCGGGATGCAGTTTCTTCCCGGCGCGGGCAGCAGCATTGACGACCCCCACACTAACACCTATGACACAATTTATTTGCCCATCAAAAATTGGGCGCGCCTCCAGCAGCAGAGAATCCCCGCATAACCTAACAGCCCGCAAGGCCGACGGCTTCCAAGTCCGCCGCTGGTGCAAGTCCAGCCGCCCACACCGGGCGGGCGCTCATGGGCAACAGCCCCACACCAACAAACCGCGACAGGCCGCAAGGCTGGAAAGGAAATACGACATGAAAAACTTTTTCAAGGACTGCACCACGCTTGACCAGTTAAAGGCAGAGTACCGCCGCCTTGCCAAGAAGCACCATCCCGACGTTGGCGGAGACACCGAAACCATGAAAGAGATCAACCGGCAGTATGAAGCCGCTTTTGACCGTATGAACCGCCGCACCGCCACTGACGGCAGCAGCGAACAGCAGACCGGCGAAACCGCCGCCGATTTTATCCGCGTTATTGACGCGCTGATCCGGCTTAAAGGTATCACGGTTGAGCTGTGCGGTTCCTGGATCTGGATTTCCGGCGACACGCGGCCCGTTAAAGACCGGTTGAAAGAGGCCGGTTGCCGTTGGGCCTCTAAAAAATCTATGTGGTATTGGAGGCCCGCCGATCAAACGCCGGTTCACCGCCACCGCGTCGCCTCTATGGACCATATCCGCAGCAAGTACGGTTCCCGTATCATTTCCGGCACTGGAAAGCGTGACTGTGACCTCCGTACTGCCTAACAAGCCCGCAAGGCCGACGGCATACCGCCGCCGCTGGTGCAAGTCCAGCCGCCGGACAATTCCGGCGGGCGCTCATGGGCAATACCGCCCGCAACAACACACGACAAAATAACTGGAGGTTTACACCATGAATATCAAATCCGTTTTGAAAGTCAGCCCGTTTACTACCGCCCTGACCCGTGCGCTCAAGAAGGACGCTTGCAGGCTCCATTGCCAAGTCACGGACGACGGCTCTATCTACGTCTGCAACGGCTATTTCGCTGTTAAGCTCATGCGTGACGAGTATGACGCGTTTGTCCGTCCCGTCTCCCAGCGCGACGCGGGGAACTGGGTGTTGAGTGAGAGCCGCGAACTGATGAACATTCAGCCGATTGACGTTGAAGCGTGCGTAGTGGACGCCCACAAAGCCGCCGCGTACAAAGTCACCGCCGCGCCGCTTCTCTTTGAACTCAACCGGCAGAAGAAAAACGCGGTACAGCTTTCTTGCTTCTACAGCGAGGACGGCGATTTTGTTTCCGCTTACAACATCGCGTATAACTCCATCATTTCGCCCACACTGGAACGCAAAAGCGGCGGCCAGATATCCCCCATGGTTGTATACATCGCTGAGAATGACCCTATTGCTATCATTCTCCCGATTCGTATTAAGGACAAGCCCGGCATCTCCCGCGCCGTTCGCGGCTGGTTTACCGAAGAGAACGAGGCACAGTCCCAAAAAGACAATACGGTTGAAAAGCTCCGCCGCCGTATTGAAGAACTGGGGACCGCTGAAAGACAGGCAGCCGAAAACAAGCGCTTTCTTGAGCGCGACAATGAGGGCTTGCGTCAAGAGTATGCCAAGCTGCACACGGATTGCCGCGAACTGCAAGACAAGATCGATGCCCTGACCGCCGCGCTTGCCTCCAAGGATAGCGAGATTGCCGCCCTGACTGAACGGCTTAACGCCCAGCCTGAAGCACAGGCACAGGATACCGCCGACAAGTCACAGCCCAAAGACAAGGCCGCCGCGCTGGTTAAAAAGCTGGCAGCTCTCCCGAATGTAACCGCCACCGTAAAAGGCGCACAGACCGCCGCGCCGGTTGTGTGGCTCTCCGGCGATACCAACGCCCACAAGGATGCCATTGAAAAGCTGGGCGGCAAGTGGTCCGGCAAGCGGTCCGCTTGGTATTTCAAAATTTCCTGATATAAGCCCGCAAGGCCGACGGCATACCGCCGCCGCTGGTGCAAGTCCAGCCGCCGGACAACTCCGGCGGGCGCTCATGGGTAGACCGCGAAACCCAAAACCAAAACGCAGGAGGAAACACCATGTATTACCCAATAGACGAAAACACGGCCCGCCTTTCCCATCAGATGATGTCCATGAGGGACTACAAAGAGGGGAGCGCTACCACCGAATACCGCGCCGCCGTGGACAACGCCGCCGCTCTGGTGGAGCAGCAGAAACAGAAAGTCAGCCCCTTCTATCATGACAAGCTGGACGCGCTGCTTGACCGCTACGCCCGCCGCCTTGCCCAGTGGACCAACGATTACAACCGCAACGGCGCAAGCTGTCCCTCTGTCCTGGTCTGCGGTTCGGCCAACTTCCCCACCAAGAAGAAAGCCAGACAGAACGCCCGCGAGGAAAGTTTGTGGAAAGAGTACGACGAGATCAAGGGTATACTCGACAAGATCAAGAGTATCGGAACCGGACCTATTGA
>CAMWQV010000534.1 GCA_947176425.1 uncultured Clostridia bacterium | reverse complement strand
GAATATCGTTCCATCCGCGTGGAGAGAGGCCCCGGCGGCTTCGGCGGTCCTCTGACCATCACCCCTACCGAGCAGCGCAATAAAGTCATGTACATCACCGGCGGCGGCGCGGAGCCAGAGTGCCTTCAGAAAATCGTGGAGCTGACGGGCCTGACCCCGGTCAACGGCTTTAAGACCAACTGTCCGGAAGAGGAGCTGGCTCTGGTTATCATCGACTGCGGCGGCACCCTGCGCTGCGGCATCTATCCCAAGAAGGGTATCCCCACCATCAACGTCATGCCGGTGGGCAAGTCCGGCCCGATGGCGCAGTTTATTACCGAGACCATCTATGTTTCCGCTGTCACTTCTGAGCAGGTTTCCCTGGCGGACGGCTCGGCGGCACCCGCTCCAAAGCCCGCGGCGGCATCGGAGGAAAAGCCTAAGTTCACTGCCGACGCGAAGGTTTCCGAGACACTGGCAAAACAGGAGAACAAGTCGCTGGTCACCAAACTGGGCTTGGCGGCGGGCAAGGTTGTCAACACCTTCTATCAGGCTGCCCGTGACGCCATCCAGACCTGTATCACCACCCTGCTGCCCTTCATGGCCTTCGTGTCCATGCTCATCGGCATTATTAACGGCTCCGGTTTCGGCAATGCTTTCGCGTCTATCCTGACGCCGCTGGCCGGAAATATCTTCGGCCTGGTGGCCCTGGGCGTGATTTGCTCCATTCCGGGTCTGTCGGCCCTGCTGGGACCCGGCGCGGTTATTGCGCAGATTGTCGGCACGCTCATCGGCGCGGAGATCGGCAAGGGAAACATCGCCCCTCAGTTGGCGCTGCCCGCCCTGTTCGCTATCAACTGCCAGGGTGCGTGCGACTTCATCCCTGTGGGTCTGGGTTTGGCAGAAGCCGAGACGGAGACGATTGAAGTCGGTGTGGTCTCTGTTATGTATTCCCGTTTCGCTACCGGCTGGCTGCGTGTACTGCTGGCCTATGTTGCAAGTTTTGGACTGTATGCTTAATGATTAAAGGAGGTCAACATGAAAGTTATTTATGAGTGCAAGGTAAAAGCGCAGGGTGACTGTGCGGAGGAGTTCCGGGAAACGAATATGTTCGTCATTTTTGGCGATAACGCGCCCCCGGAGATCAAGGATTACTGCTACTGGATTGACCTGGCTCCCATCAACGGGACCATCGCCGCCGGACAATACCTGCGTGTGGATGGACAATCCTACAAAATCACATCGGTAGGCTATGAAGCCCCCATTACGCTGGCCGGTCTGGGACACTGCACGTTCCACTTTAATGGCCTGACGGAACCGGACCTGCCCGGCACCATCTATGTGGAGGAGAAGCCTTTGCCGGAAATCAAGATCGGTACGGTGATCCAGATCGTGGAGGAGTAATCAAAATGTCCGTCAGATTTGACTATCGAAATGCCGGACTGCGGGAACATGAAGTGGCATATGTACGTCCTTTGGCGGAGGCCGCGCTCTGTGCGATAGAGGACCGCTGCGGTCCGGGACATGAGATGCTGGGCTGGCTGGATTTGCCCCGGAACTACGACAAAGAGGAATTTGCACGAATCCAGGCAGCTGCAAAGCGGATTCAGGAACAAAGCGAGGTACTTGTGGCAATCGGCATCGGCGGCAGTTATCTGGGCGCACGGGCCGGACTGGAGTTCGTCAAGGGGCCTTTTGGCAATCAGCTTCGTGAAAAGGGTGTGGAGGTCTATTTCGCTGGCAGTAATCTCAGTTCCGATTATTTGGAGGATATTCTCCATATTATTGGTGACCGGGATTTTTCTGTCAATGTCATCTCCAAGTCCGGGACCACAACGGAACCGGCTGTGGCGTTCCGGCTGTTCAAAGAAAAACTGGAGACCAAGTATGGGAAAGAGGGTGCAAAGTCCCGTATTTATGCCACCACGGATAAAGCGAAGGGCGCTTTGCGGGGATTGGCGGAAGCGGAGGGTTACGAAACCTTCGTTGTGCCTGACGATATCGGCGGACGTTTTTCCTGCCTGAGTGCGGTGGGCCTGCTGCCAATGGCGGCGGGCGGCATGGATATCGAGCAGGTCATGCAGGGTTGTCTGTCTGCCTGTTCAGCTTATAAGAATCCCAGTTTCTTACAGAATGATGCAATGCTCTACGCCGCTATGCGCTATCTGATGCTGATGAAAGGTAAGCAGGTTGAGATCTTGGCCAGCTATGAACCGGCTTTGACAATGTTCGGCGAGTGGTACAAACAGCTGATGGCCGAATCCGAGGGCAAGGACGGAAAAGGGCTGTTTCCCGTGTCCGCCAATTTTACGACTGACCTGCACTCTATCGGCCAGTTTATACAAGATGGGTCACGCATCCTGTTCGAGACAGTTTTGTGGGTTGAGGAAACCAGACATGAGCTGACCGTTCCTCATGACCCTGCCAATGTGGATGGTTTGGAGTTTGCCGCCGGTCTTTCTATACAGGAGATCAACGAAAAGGCAATGAAAGGTACTCTGCTGGCTCATGTGGATGGCGGCACGCCGAACTTGGTTGTGACTCTGGATCAGCTAAGTGATTACACTTTGGGAGAATTGGTCTATTTCTTCTGGAAGAGCCTTGCAATCTCCGGGTATATGATCGGTGTAAACCCCTTTGACCAGCCGGGCGTGGAGGCGTACAAAAAGAATATGTTCGCGCTGCTGGGCAAGCCCGGTTACGAGGACGCAAAGAGCGCGCTGGAGGCGCGGTTGCAAAAGTAAGTATTGCCCGTTTTCCTTTTGCCTGTTATAATTGATAAAAACTTTAATGAAACAGGTGAGGGAATGACTGTACAGGAACGTATCTACCGGCTGCTGCGGACAAAGCGGGAACTGACCCGCCAGGAAATCGCCGCACATTTATCCCTGAGTATGCCGACCACATTGCAAAATGTGACAGAATTGACGGAAATGGGCATAATAGAAGAATGCGGCGCAGTTGGAGCCGCCAGACGGACCAAAGCGGAAAAAATTAGCCATCCGGACCGTGCGGGGATTTTAGTGTGGTTAAATATTTTGGAGGCTAACAAAAAAGTAGTTTATAAAGAAA
>CAMWQV010000533.1 GCA_947176425.1 uncultured Clostridia bacterium | reverse complement strand
GGACGATAAGGTCAAAGGGCTTGAACTGGGCGCTGACGACTATATTACAAAGCCTTTTTCTGTACGGGAAGTGATGGCGCGTGTGAAAGCGAATATCCGGCGCACTACCACAATGGCGCAGGGCGGCGGGGATGATCTGATTTCCGCGGGCGGCGGACTGACGATTAACACGAACAATCACCAGGTATTCAAACATGATAAGCCCATTGATCTGACGCAGAGAGAGTATGACTTGTTGGCGTTTCTGGCCGCAAATCCTGGGAAAGTCTTTTCCAGAGGCGATCTGATGGCGCAGGTCTGGAATTTCGGCTATGTCGGCGACGATGTCAGAACGGTTGACGTTACCGTCAGACGTCTGAGAGAGAAGATTGAGGACGATCCTGCGAATCCCGTCCTGATCCTGACGCGGCGCGGCGTGGGGTACTATTATGCGGGGCAATAAGACCATTCGGTAAGCAAGGGGAGGGTGTCTTATGTTTCGCAGCCTTCATATGAAGCTTGTCCTGATTATGGTGCTGCTGATTACATCGCTTATGACGATTGTCGGGGCTTTTATGATGACAAGCATTACTTCTTTCTATATTGACGAATTTTACCAGCAGATAGAGAGTGTATTTGGTACGTCCAACTCCTCCAATACGCCTTTTGTCACGTCCCTAAGAAGCTGGACTGCAGAAGGAAACGTCCCGAAATTACAGGAGATGATTGAAGCAAAGGCCGGGGACCTGGGACTGAATTCCAATACCCGCAACTATTACATCCTGGACGGACGGACCGGCGCTTTTCTTGCGGGGTCCGACGGCCAGGACGCTTTCGACAGGCTGCAGGTGTCGCCGAATCTTCTGGCCGTGCGGAACAGTATCGCGAACGGCTCCAATACGGTTGGGGACCAAAGCGATATCGCTTCCAATTATATGGACGTTGCAATACCCATCACCGGCGGCGGAAACGCCTATATTATTTATATCTATGACAACCGCGATACGGTTACGGCCCTGAATGAACAACTGTTTGTTATTATTTTACAGGCTCTTTTAGTCGGCCTGCTGATCTCGGTCCTGCTGAGCTTTCTGCTGAGCAAAACCATGATTATCCCCATTGAACGCCTTACCGAAGGTGCGGAACGTGTTGCGGCTGGGGATTTCAGCAACGCAATTGCCGTGGAATCCACCGACGAGATCGGTATCCTCACGACGACCTTTAACGACATGGCGGAAGTCTTGCAGGATACATTGGAAGCCGTTGAAAATGAACGAAACAAGCTGGATACGCTGTTTCTTCATATGACGGACGGCGTCGTCTCTTTCGCGAACGACGGCGCTGTACTGACGAATAACCCTGCTGCCAGCCGTATGCTGGGCCGTGAAGTGGCATTTTATGATTATGACGCGCTGTTCGGCCAGCAGGCGCCGTTTCAGCAAGTAATGAGCTTGCAGCGTCCTAATTTTGTCTCGGGCGAGCTGAATGTCGGCGGACGCATTTTAGAATTGTATCTCGCGCCGGTGTCCGACGAGGAGGGCGGCGCGATGGCGGTGCTTCATGATGTCACCGCCCAGCGGAAAAATGACGAAATGCGCAAAGAATTTGTGGCGAATGTGTCCCATGAACTGCGGACGCCTCTGACCAACGTCCGCAGCTACGCGGAAACGCTGCGGTATGACGAAGAAATTCCGCGGGATATTGCGGAAAATTTCCTGGATATCATCATCAGCGAAACGGACCGCATGACGCGCATTGTCCAGGACCTACTGACACTCAGCCGCCTGGATTCCGGACGGGCGGACCTGCGCATGAACCGCTTTCCCTTGGCGGAAGCGATTGAATCCGTCTGCCGTGCGGTGGAGCTGGACGCCCAGAAGCACAGCCATACTTTGATCCGGCAGTATGGGTCCGGGGTCACGCTGCCTGTGATTACTGGAGACCGCAGCCGTTTGGAACAGGTGATGATGAATGTCATCGGAAATTCGATCAAATACACGCCCGATGGCGGGACAATCTCCGTAGACGCCGGGATTACCGGGCAGAACGTCTGGATCGAAGTGTCGGATACGGGAATCGGCATCCCGCAGCAGGACCGCGAACGGATTTTTGACCGTTTCTACCGTGTCGATAAAGCCCGCAGCCGTGAAAAAGGCGGCACCGGTTTGGGCTTGTCTATTGCAAAAGAGATCGTACTCCGGCATCACGGCACCATCAGTTTAGCCGGACACGACGGCCCCGGCTGTACGGTGCGCATCGTTTTGCCTATGCGGCAGGAACGGGAGGTTCCTCATGAGGAGTAAGATAAACAAAAGGCTGAGGAACGCCCTGCAAAATATCACAATAATTCTGCTGACTGCATCCGCACTGTTTCTGCTGCTCCAGACCCCGCTGATCCCTGACAGTCTGCCCAAACGTCTCACAGCTCCGCCCGTATTGGCAGTACCGCCCATGCAGGCCGCGGCAGGGGAACTGAATGGACTGCTGGGGGCGGTGCATCTGATGATTACGGACGACAGCGAATACGGTCGTTATGGACAGCTCTGCGCAGAGGAGACGGACCCGCTTTTGCAGCAGATGATCCCTGCGTTCCGCGAGGCGCTGGGTTCTGCTGCCGAGATGGAAGCCGCTACCCAGCAGTCTTTCCAGGAGGCTTTGGACGGTTCCAGCCTGTATCTTGATCTGCTGTCCCAGCTTCCGTTGGCAGCCGTCGCCGCCTGTTTGGATGAAACCGTCCCTTTTGACCGTCCTGTCTGTGCCCTTGCGCTGGCTGTACGCTCTGAGGATGCGGTCGATCTCTATCTGCGCAGTGAAGAAGGCAGTGTGTTCCGCTGTACGACCGCGCTTCCGGTATCGGCCGTCCGGACGGTCTGCGTCTCTGTCGCGCCCAATGGCAGTTTCTTTGCCTATGAGACAAACTATACCGCGTTATCGCCCTATACGTTTCTGGCCGCGGAGGTGGACCAGCCGCCTGACATACAGTCCGATATTCCTTTGGGCTATACGGCCTATAATCTGCTTTCTGCGCTGGATTTTAACCCCCACACCAATTCCCGGTATACGGACTGGGAC
>CAMWQV010000532.1 GCA_947176425.1 uncultured Clostridia bacterium | reverse complement strand
AACGGGCCGCAAAACCATAATTTGCGGCCCGTTTTCATGAAGTTAAAAATTTTTTTAAATACCCCTTAACTTTTCCAGAATATGGTCCGATAAATGTACTGAACAGAGGTGGGGACATGCCTCGCCAGAGAAATAAACGAAACTGCTTTTGTCAGGAGGTATATTAATGGAATCGTCTGCGGAATCAAAACAGCCGTCCGCTTCATCAAAGAAAATTATTATTATCGCTGCAGCGGTGCTTCTCATTGCAATCCTGGCTGTTGGCGCCGCTGTGCTTCATGCTCTTAATGAGAAAGAAGACAATAACGGACTTGGGATTAGTTATGCAAGCGAGGCTCGCGTCATGTTGGATCAGGACTCTTTACAGGCTGCTGTGGACGAGGCGCAGAGGAATGCAAGAGAGGGTAAGGTTGCTTTGATGTATCAGAACGATGCCTACAGCAAAGACGGCAAAACTTTTTCCTGCTATATCGCCAACTCAAGCGGCAATATGTATGATATGTTCCTGACTATTTTTGCAGATGCGGAGATGACCGACCAGATTTTCTTATCCGGGTTGGTTGCACCCGGCAACGGCTTTGAGGAGATTACTTTAGATCATGCACTGGAAGTCGGAGATCACACTGTCTATGTGGCAGTGACACAGGTCGATACAGGTGAAAGCGGTGAACAGGTAATCAAAAATCAAGTTGTACATACCATTAAATTCCATGTTGAAGCGGAATAAATGACAAACCTGTTATAAACGAGCAAAAATGTATGATTGCACAAAATCAGGCGGCAAGAGCGAGTAGGTTATCTAAATGAAACTAATGGGGGTTACCCCCATTTTAGTTGCTTCCTTTTAGGAAGCAACTAATGAGCATAACTGAACTAAAAATTAAATTATGACACCGCTGACATATGTCCGTAAATAGCGTAAATTACAGGAATTTTGTGCAGTTTTCTGGTTTTGCTCTTTTATAGAAACCTGATTGTTTCAGTCTTTGGGCTGATGCAAAATATATTTTTTTAGGAGTGTTGCTTTATGAAATTCGTAAGCAAGAAGCGTATTGCTTCCACCGTCCTGGCTGGCGCGATGGCAATGGCTATGGCTGTTCCCGCCTTTGCCGCTGACCCTGAACCTAATACTACTGTTCTTACCGGCACTTATAAACCCATTATTCTGGCCGTGACGGTTCCTACTACCGGCAACGTTATCATTAACCCCTATGGCCTGCCTGTCGAGCTGGACGAGGAGACTGTTATCAGCGGTGAGCAAATCACAAACGGCGCTCCTCTGCTTATCTCAAATCAAAGCAAAGTTGCCCTTGCAGTCGGCGCTTCGGTTATAGGAGAGGTAAAAGGTACTGGCGTTGCGTTCAGTGACACAGATGCAAGCAACGAAACAGATAAGAAGATTAATGCTGTCTTCCAGGCTTTCAAAGCGCCGGGCGTGACAGCTGATACTGAGCCGGAAGAATTGAACGCTATGTTTGCCGAACTGAAGAGCGACGATGCTGTGTTGACAGCGACTGTTAAGGCCACTTCTGAGGAGGCAACTGGCGATCTTGTACTGAGAGAAGGCGACGAAGAAGGTTTGACGCAGGACGGCGGAGCGGCATTTTTCCGGCTGAGCGGTACTGTGTCTAAGAAACCCACCACAGCTTGGGCCGACACTGATGGCTTTACGACAACGGTTGCCTTCACCTTTGAACCGGGTGAGTATGTGGGCGCTGTTACTCTTGCGCTTGACGGCGGTGCAACACAGGTCGAGGTAGGCGGTACAGTAACTGTCTCAGCACAGCTTCCTGCTGGGGTTAAGGTAGCAAAAGGTACTACTCCAATTTGGACGCAGAATGGAACTAGTGCTACCAACACATACCTTTCTGTTGCAGCTGATCCCAGCAGTACCGATACTAAACTCGTTGGAAAGGTGACTGGCGTGAAGAAGGGCACTGCTGGAACAGTCAGCCTTGAGTTTGAAGGTAGTGATGGAGTTACTTACAGATCCGCGCCGCTGACTATTAAGGTAGTAGATCCTACTTAATTTATAAACCGGCATACCTAGCAAACAATTAATCCGAGGCCGCACGGCGCACTTAACCGGCCGTGCGGCCTATTTTAGAAGAGGAACAGACCATGATGCGAAAAGGGCTGCTCTGCGTCATATTAACGCTGATTCTACTTTTTTCCGCACAGCCCGCAGCGGCGGCAGAAACCGGCAATCACCGCTCTACAACCATTACGGCAGATTGCAGGCTTCCCAAAATCCATGTGACCGTGCCAACAAGCGGCACTGTATATCTCAATCCTCTAAAACTTCCGGTATCCATCGGCGATATAGAGGTGGATGATGAACAGATCATTTCTACCCCGGCCTGCATTGCAAATATGAGTGATGCACCGCTGCAGGTGGATGTGACAGTAACCGGTGCAGTCAAAACAGGCAGCACGATGAGTCTGGCTGCCAGCCCGACAAAAGGCAACGGTACAAATAAATCTGCGTTCGTCTATTTTGAAATCCAAGCAAGCGATTCAGAGGATCCGGATGATGTGGAATGGGCATCTGCTTACGATAAATCAAAGCACGCTGCTGTGATTGAGGGCGTGCCTATCACAAAGAAAGATATTGTGAGGCTCTCAGCAAAAACTTTAGATGATGAGGTTGCGGATGGCGGCTATGCCCCGTTTCGTCTGTCGGGCGATGCAGTTGTAACGCCTAACGAAGCGTGGACCGAAAAGGACGGTATAATAGTAACGGTCGCGTTCACTTTTACGCCGCTTCCTTATTCCCAATGACGCCTGATAATGATTTGGCCGTGCGGCGTCGTAAAACGTCCGCACGGCTTTTTATGGAGAACTTACTATGAAAATGAGGAGACTGTTTTCATTTGCATTGTCAATTTTGATGGCGGCAGCATTAGTCCTTCCCGCTTTGGCCGTGGACGAGGAGGAGCTTCCGCCAGTGTCTGAAGCCACCGATGCCGAAGAGATTCAGGAAAAAGAAGAAGACGTACAGGAGCCGGAAGACGTGCAGGGACCGGAGGACGTACAAGGGCCGGAAGACGTGCAGGGA
>CAMWQV010000531.1 GCA_947176425.1 uncultured Clostridia bacterium | reverse complement strand
GAGCGGCGGTGTCCACAATAACGTAGTCTGGGACGACGGCTGTGCATGCGTCCCTGACGCGGAGCCGAATTTATAGGTGACTGTGTGCGTAAAAGCAGAGGAGGCTCTTGTAATATCGATCCGGGTCGTGGTTCCAATATTGATGGATACCGCCGACACAGAGGATGCTCTTGGGATGCTGTCCAGCGTGATGGTAGCGCTTGCTGTAATCCTGTCGTAGTAGATTCCACTGATCGTAGCGCGGATGTAAAAGATGACGCTGATGGTGATAGATTTTGTGCCGCCGTTGTCATGTGCTACCGTTTGGGAAACAGAGCCGAATGGATGTATTCCGGTAGTCGTGACCGCCGGAGAGGAAAAGGTGGACTGCACTCCGTTGATTGTGCAGGTATTGAAAGACCGTCCACTGATATTTAGGCTGTAGTCATTGACCAGCGATATATAGCAGGTGACGGTTGATGTATTCGCCGACACGTTTTTAACCTGGCTCCAGTCAACGCGGAGCCTGTAGTGCCCGCTTACAATAGAGCCGGAAAAGCTGCCGCTTGATGCCATAGATAACCGCCCTCCTTTATGTCACTGGGCCGCGCCATTTGATGGAGAGGTTCCCGTTTGCTCTGGGGATAAAATCAAACCATCCCCGGCTCTCGTTGCCCAGGGACAGCTTGTTCCTGATCTCCGCATTGGTAATAACGAGGATTTGATTGGAGATATAGGCGATTTTCTGCCCATTCTCCTTGAAGGCCAGCTCCACGTTGGAAAGCTCTGCCGTAAATGCGTTCCCGACTTTACCCAGCTCGATCAGCGCGCCCTTAAAACGAATATACTCCTCCAAGAGCATTTGATTGTTTGCCACAGCTCCCCGCAGCTCGCTGACCTCCTGTGTGAAATCCATGCGGATTTCTGTGCTGTTCTGGGTGATACTGGTTTCAAAATCCGCCTGTATCGCAGCCAAATCCGAGCGGGTGATATACTCATCCCGAACCGCCATACCAATCTGCTCAGACGTTTTGGTGATCTCGGAATAGCACTCATGCAAATTCAAAACGAGAGAGGAAATGCTGCCGTTGATTTCCCTTGTAGTTCCGAGCAGCTCATCCTCCAAAGCAGAGATGTCCTGTTCCTGCCGCACAGACGCAGAGGTGAGCCGTACACCCCTGGCTCCGATGGTAATGATGTTGTTGGCGGGGTTAAGATAGTCGGTGGTCTTGCTGACACACAGATGCCGCCCATCAATACCATGGGGTGGAGAGAGACAGTCCACATACTGTCTGGCATGGATGTCGCCAATGTCCGCTCCAGTGTCAGATTCGTCTACAATGGTCAGCTCCATGCTGACAATGCCCTTGCTCAACTCCGGCAGACAGGCTTGCGCTTTGCGGAGCAGATTAGCGGGAAGGGTGACATCCTCCCACACCTCCGTGGCCCAGATCCAGCCGACTTCTTTGACCGCAGCATCGTCGCAGATGTAGTTTTTACCGTCATTGACCGCTGAGATGCCAACGCGCTCATCTGTTTCGACCTCATTGCCCATCTCATCGATGGTCTTGATTTTTGCGCCGAGGGGGATCAGAGCTGTGACACGTTCTGCGTGGTCCATAGAAAGGGCTACGTTGAGCAGGTTTTTTCCAAATTCCACCGTCTGCACGGAATACTCGCTGAAATCCGCGAGGTAGTCCAGGAACCTGCCGTTCTCGGTGTATCTCACCGAGAGATAACCGCCATGGGTTTTCAGCAGCTTTGACCGAATGACATCCAGCGTGACGGAGAAGTCGGAGCTGCTGTAATGCACATAGTCGTTATCATCGGTGACCGTCACGTTCCCCACGGTAAACTTCTTCTTGTCCTCCACATTTTGGTTATGTTCGGACACGAAGTATTCCAGCATCCCTTTCAACGTCCCCTGGTAGTCGTAGGGCGGTTGGATAGTATCCTTCAGATAAGCAAGGCAAGATTCGCAAACCCATGTGTGGGTGTTATAGAGGTCGCTGCCGTCATCCAGCGCCCTGCCCTCGAAC
Organism: uncultured Clostridia bacterium; assembly: GCA_947176425.1. Classification (GTDB taxonomy): domain Bacteria; phylum Bacillota; class Clostridia; order Oscillospirales; family Oscillospiraceae; genus Pelethomonas. The sequence goes on along the minus strand of CAMWQV010000531.1, from coordinate 1,045 downwards.
ACGATTCTATCTCCCTTTTTGCACACAATAGTGGATGCCATAGGCCGGATCAGGGACAGGTAGTGGTGGCTGAAGGGTGCGGAGAGGGTGAGACTGTCGATGTTCTCCGCGTCCTCCTTCACCTGCGCCTTTGTGATGGCGAGCTGCGATAGCTGCGGATGGTAAAAGAGCTGACCATCCACAAACACACGGAATATACTCATAGACGTCCCTCCCTGTATCGGAATGTCACCGTTCCAGCGGTGGTTTTCGTGGTGATCTGGATGCTGTTTTTGCCGTGAGCAAGCTCCAGCTCCGGGAAGGTCCATGTACCCGCACTCACAGTTTTGCTGAACTCGTCCGTCCCGACCCGCCATTTGAAGGAGGTTTCCTCCGTAACAACAATCCTGGGAATGACGGGCATATAGTCGTTAGACAGCACAGCGGTGCCGCTGCCCACTGTGACCACGGTTATCTCCGTATGGTAGCGGTATGCGTCCCCGTCCTCGCAGGAGATGGACAGCGTCCCTTTCCCATTTTTGGGGTCGTAGGCAGGAGCAAGCTGGACGGTGCCGACACAGTACAATTCCGGCTCCTCGCTGAGTATGACCTCGGCAAGCCGTCCCGCCAGTTGATTCGCGGTACTGCTCACCACCTGGTTGAACTCCGACCTGTTTCCCAGCATGGACAGCGTGATCTGAAAACTTCGAGGCTGATAGGACACACGGCCCAGAGCCTCGGTGTATCGGATGGGTGAGTTTCTGCCGGGGACGATAATCGTATTGGTCTGTGATGCCGGGGTGGGGAAAGAGATGCTCTCCCGGAGCCAGCCCAGACCGCTCATGGACAAGCCGTTCAGCGTTACGTCAGGTTTCACAGGCTCAGCCTCCTTTGCAGCTTCTCCGAATGCCCCAGCCCGCCGTCAATGGCCGGGAGCAGGCGTCCCACAAGTGTGCCGTCCTCCAGATAGATGCCCTTACTGCTGTTGTCTGCGATGACTGCCAGATACCGCTCCATAGCGGAGGTGTTCAGCCGCGAGGACAGAATGCTTTCCAGTTGGTCATAG
>CAMWQV010000530.1 GCA_947176425.1 uncultured Clostridia bacterium | reverse complement strand
ATCTGCAGCTGGTATTCCCCTGCTTTCGCGTACAGTGTCTGTTCCAGTATCCCGTAATCCCCGGAAAGGTCTTCTTCATACACCGTGGAACTGTCCAGCAAAATTTTAATATGCACAGGTTCCGGACTGTAGGGTACGGCAAACGTCACCATTTTAGAAAGTTCCTTTTCACCGTCGCTGTAGGTGAAATTGATGACCGTTCCCTCCGGCACTTCCGTACCCACCTCCACGCTCTGGCTCAAGACCTGTCCTGCCGGAGCCGCGCTCTCTACTTTGGTAAATTCAGCCTTCAGTTTCAGACTGTCCATTTTATTCTGTACATTTTCCATTGTCTCTCCGACACAGGGAATCATGGTAGAATAACGGATTTTTTTCCCAAGGCTGAGATATAGCGTAACAGTATCTCCCTCAGACAGCTCCGTCCCTTCCACCGGGTCGGTCCGGACCACATGACCTTCCTCTATCGTATCATGATAAGAACTGTCGCCCTCCGCTACAAACAGATTCAGTTCACTCAGATCACGGTTTTGTTTCAGGAGCAGCTCCGCGCTTCGGCTCTCATATCCCACAAGATTCGGCATGGTTCCGGAGCGTGCGCCTAAACTCAGCGTCACGGTAATTTCAACCAGGTCCCCGCTGGAAGCCTTCTTTTTTCGTTCTGCTTCCGGAGTCTGCCAGATGATCTGTCCCGCTGCAAACTCGGCACTATACTCAGCCTTGCCGCTGTCTACGAGCTCAAAAGTCCCGTCTGCGACCCGGGGCAGTTTTTTCGCGTCCTCTAAAGTCATGCCCACAACGTTTGGGACTTCGCTTTCTGGTACCTCCGGCGTATGAAAGCTGCCCATGATTCCCTGATAGAGCCGGGTAACGCCAAAATATCCCAGCAAAAGAATCAGAAGGATCAGCAGCAGGATTTTCCACCACGCGCCGCTGGGACGGTCGTCCTCGTCATAGCCTCCGTCATCATCTGCCTGTTGTGCGTGATGGTGCTGCTGCGCCCGGTTCCGTGCGGCGGCGGTGTTGGGGATATACTGGGTCGGTTCGTCCGTACTGCCGGTATTTTTGATGTCAGGCCGGAGGTCTGTAATGGAATAGTCAAAGCTGACGTTCGGGTCCTTGCGGAATGCCTCTAAATCTGCAAGCATTTCGTCCGCAGTACTGTAGCGGTGGTTGCGGTCCGGCGCCATTGCCTTGATACAGATCTGCTCCAATGCCTCCGGAATTTCCGGGTTCAGCTCCCGCGGGTTCAGCGGCACTGCGTTGAAATGCTGTACCGCTACCGCCATCGGACTGTCTCCCTCAAAGGGCAGACGGCTGGTCAGCATTTCATAGAGCACCACACCGGCGGAATAGATATCGCTGCGGTTGTCCGTGTAATCTCCTTTCGCCTGCTCCGGTGAAATATAGTGGACAGAGCCGATTGCCTCATTAGAAGGATTTGACCCGTTGAGACAGGCAATCCCAAAGTCCGTCACCTTCACCGTACCGTCTCGAAGAACCATGATATTCTGCGGCTTGATATCCCGGTGAACAATCCCGCGGCTGTGGGCGTGGCTGAGTCCCTTCATGATCTGCGAAATAAAGTGCAGAGCTTCGGGCCAGTTCAAACGTCCCCGCCGTTCCATATACTGTTTCAGCGTGATACCGTCGATGAGTTCCATAACGATATAATCCATATCACCGCCGCGGCTGACATCATAGACCGCCATAATATTGGGATGGGACAGCATGGCGACTGCCTGTGATTCGTCATGGAACCGGCGGCGAAATTCCGCGTCCTCGCTCAAATCCCTTTTCAGCATCTTGATCGCGACCAGACGGTTCAGCCTGTGGCACTTGGCCTTGAAGACTACCGCCATGCCGCCTGTTCCGATGACCTCCAGGATTTCATAGCGGTTATCCAGCATCTTTCCTATGTATCGTTCCATAGTAAAGCGTCCTTTCTTCTAGGTTCCGTATCACTGCTGACGAAGCAGCACAGCGGTCACATTGTCCGGTGCGCCCTGGCTTTTGGCAATCTCCAGAAGGCGGTCAAGACAGGTATCGTCGTCTCCGGTCCGAATCTCCCGCTCCATCTCCGCGTCGGTGGCGGTCTCCACCAGACCATCTGTACAGAGCAGCAGATAATCGCCCGGTTCCAGCTCCACCAGATAGCTGTCACTGAGGGGGTCCGGACCGTCATCCGGGCCAAGAGCGCGGGTAATCAGGTTGCGGTTGGGATGGATTCTCGCTTCTTCCGCCGTAATATCCCCACGGTCCACCAGCCGTTCCACAAAAGAGTGGTCCTTCGTGACACGGGAAATCCCGCTGCCGGTGCGCAGCACATACGCCCGGCTGTCTCCTACATTGCTCAGCAGCGCCTGCTGTTCCCAGGCAATGGCCGACACCAACGTTGTACCCATCCCCCGCAGTCCTTCCGAGCAGGCGCGCTGATAAATCGTGGAATTAGCTTCCGTTACGGCGGCCTCCGCAACCTCACGCACATCACGGGCGGACATATCCCGCCGCAGATGCTTTTTACAAGATGTCAGGAATGTATCCACTGCAAGCTGGCTGGCGAGCTTCCCGCCGACGGGACCGCCCATGCCGTCGCAGACGACGCAGATCGTAAAACCGGTCTTCTCATCGGTGTGGACCGCATAGGAATCCTGGTTTTCACGCCGCACCAAACCGATATCCGTCATCCCCCATACATTCATCATAATAGAAGTCCTTTCTTTTGGTTTTCCATAGCTTTCCGCCGCAGCTGTCCGCAGCTTGCGTCGATATCCCCGCCGAGACTGCGCCGGACTGTAGCTGTAACGCCCTGCCGCTCCAGACGCTGCTGGAATTTAGACACCCGGCGGCTGGGTTTCAGCGCGCTCTCTGCCACGTCATTGAGAGGGATCAGATTCACATGTCCGGGCATTCCCCGCAGTTTTTGTACGATCAAATCCGCTTGGCGGTCGCTGTCGTTGACGCCGTCGATCATGGCGTACTCGAAACTGATCCGGCGTCCGGTTTTCTGAAAATAGTCATGGCAGGCGGTGAAAAGCTCCTCAACATCGTAAGCCCGATTGACCAGT
>CAMWQV010000529.1 GCA_947176425.1 uncultured Clostridia bacterium | reverse complement strand
CCACTGCCAAATAGATGTAGGGACGACCGATCACTTTGCTGCGGTCATGGCGGGAAACCAGATAAATGTCTGCCAAAGTTGCATCCATCTGATAACTTCCAGGCTCTGGCCGCCACTCTGACGCAGAACCGAAAGCGGGCCGCTCATTGCGCTGATAGCTGGTCAGACCGGAGCGTGCGATTGCTTTTCTTGGCTGCTTTTGGTAGCCGCGGGAATAAAAATAATTGCGGAAACTGGACCAGGACGGATGATTTTCCAACAGTCTCCCATCCGAACCGGCGTATCTTTGTACGAGCATCATGTCATAAGAAGCCCGCAGGGAGAACTTTTTCGCAGAGAAGTAGAAGGTTTTGATGGCCCAGTCATAGTCATCTTTTACATTTCTCTTCCGTTTTTTAGAGAAGGAAATCTGACCGGTAGCTAAATATCGGTAATAGAGGCGCAGGACACGCTTGTGGGTAGTATGCAGCCTGAGAGCGATGTCCTTAGAGACAGAGAGGCGAAGCTGGCGGTCTGTCACAGCGTCGCTGCCCAGGTCCAGCAGAGGCTGAATGGCTGCGAGACGCTTCTCTGCTGCCGGTGACAAATCGGATTCCTCTGAAACAAACTCAGGAGGAGCTGGGACACGCTGGAAAGCCTTCATCTCAGCAGCTGTGACGCAGAAGGGACGCTGTGTCGGCGTGTCAAAGGAGATCAGCCACAACGTATCCTTAGTCTTGTGCAGGACACGGAATGTCTCGCCGTTTCTGGAAACAAATTTTGCTGTCATGGTGTAACCTCCTGTATCAGAACAATCTTCCACTCGTCAATGTCCGTAGCTGCCCAGTACCGGCGGGAGAACTCTAATTTCTCTATGACATTCTTTCTCCGCAGGCCATCGGCTGTGACCAGTTCCCGAATCCCTTTTCGTCCGTCCGCAAAATAGATGAGGAAATCTGAGACCCAGGAGACTTGGAAGTACGCACCTCTGATTCTGACTGAGCTGACATGGGTATACAGATCCTGGTCTAAGGGCTGTCCGGTTTCATAGCGTTCCACCCAGGCTTGTTCTTCGAGATATTTTGCGTAATCTCTGGCGGAACGGGAGTGGAGACACAGCATTTGTCCGTTTTTTTGGCTGAAGAATCGGATATCTCTGGTTTTCTGTCCTGCTTTTTCCATTCAATAAAACCCTCCTTTAATTGTTTGCAGCTTTTCAAATTTGACTTTTATAAACTGTAAAACTCAAGCCATCCTCAGGCACTGCTTCCACCCACAATTTGCAGGCTGTGTCGCTCCCAAACTTATCCCACGCCGCTTCATGTGCTGCCTCCTCACTGTCTGCAAATACTACGCCGCAGCACTTACCGATTGATTCGCCGGTCCTTTTGGATGTTATGCTCATCCCGAAAAAATATGGTTTCATTGTCATTTCCTTTCTTTTTCCATCGTTTGATTGCTGCCGTTAATAGGGCGCAGCCATTCAATCGTATACCCCAGAGCCAATCCCTGTGAATGCCAAAAAGTTGTGAAAGAAGATTGAAGGAAAGGAGTGGATGGGAATGATGAGACGATTTCACGGCAGGTTAAGCTGCGAAAATTTTCTACGTCCACGCCGGAATAGTCAGAAAAATGAGTTCCTACAGCTTCTATTCCTTTTATGTATAAATTTTCTCCAACAGGCAAAAAGACGTAAGTTTCTCCCGCAGCTCTCTTTCGTCTTTTGTTTTTGTATGAAAATTTTTGTCCATCACGCCATCGGTATCCTTTTGGCAACCCGTTTATTGGAAACATCCACGCCGGATTTGAACGCCAATAGTGTACATATCTTAAAGACATTACCATATGTTTGACTTCATTGATTGAAAATCCTGCGTCCAGCAGTTTAGAACAATCCTCAGCAAGCCACTGCAAAAAGAGTTCATCACGATTTTCTGCCCAAACAATTATTCGAATATCCCGATCCTGTTCCATGCCAATATTCCCCCACTGATTTCTCGTCCGCCCACAGTTTGCAGGCTGTGGTCATCTTCATTTCCTTTCTTTTCCCATCGGGCGAATACATTTCATTGTATACCCCAAATCCAGCCCCTGCGAATGCCAAAAGGTTACTAAAGATGACAGAAAGAAAGCACCCTCCGGAAATGCTGAGGCTATTTTACAATAGGTTAAGCTGCGGTAATTTTTAATGACCACAGCAGGATAATCAGAAAAATGAGTTGCTGCAGCTGTTAGCCCTTTTATGTACAGATTTTCTCCTGCAGGTAAAAAGATATAGGTTTCTCCGTCACTTCTGCTGCTGCCTTTGACAACGAATTTTTGTCCATCGCGCCATTTGTATCCTTTGGGCAATTTGTTGATCGGAAACAGCCATCTTGGATTTAAACACCAACAGCGTACATACTTCAAAGACACTGCCATCTGTTTTGCTTCACTGACAGAAAATCCTGCGTCCAGTAATCGTGAACAATCCTCAGCAAACCACTGCAAAAAGATTTCATCGCGATTTTCTGCCCAGACAACTTTTCGTATATCTCGATCCTGTTCCATGCCAATAGTACCTCCTGATTTTTATTTCGTTTAAGCGAGAGAAGTGATGTAAGGAACCAGCAAAAATTGAGACAAAATAGCAGTGGAATTAAACCCAAATTTTGCGTGTGAAATAAGGCAGTCAAAGAATTAAGCTCAATTTTTGATGGCAGCAATGAATTAATCTCAAAAAATGATATAGGTAAGCAGCAAAAATTAAGAATAAATCAAAAATTGAGATTAAATAGCAGAGGAATTAAACTCAATTTTTGCGCCTTAAATACGATAGTACTAAGTGGAAGTCAGTGTTTGCTGTCATGTAAAGATGGCTACGGTTAAGAGAGGAGAGGATATGCGGCGGCCTCTAAACAGCCGCTTGGAATTATGCTTAATTTTTGCACTTAGTCTGCTCTACAGGGAATTAAACTCAATTTTTGATGGTTCAGACCCGCAAAAATTAAGATTAAATCAAAATTTGAAGTCAAAAATTAAGAAAAAATCGATTTAATCTCAATTACTATGTCACCGTCTTTTATAAAACGCGCCAAATGTCTGACATAACAT
>CAMWQV010000528.1 GCA_947176425.1 uncultured Clostridia bacterium | reverse complement strand
GTGCCAGCACAAACCGGACAAAGCACTTGAAGGCCAATTCCGGCCTTTTTAATTCTGCAAAGGAACCGCAGGTCTTGACCACGCCCATCACGAAGAACAGCACCAGCAGGGCATACCCAATGGCTTTCAGGCCGTCATTGATGTTCAGAATCACAGACCAGATCCCGCCGCCCTTGAAGTTCTCCGGGCTGGTGCTGATGAGCGTCCAGATCTCCGTCAGCCGGTCATTCCAGGTGCCAAGCGCGGAGTTGAGGTTGTCTATAATCCAGTTTCCACTTCCCACGATAATCACCTCCGAGTTGGGATAGCAGAGGGGGAGGACGCAGCCGCGCCCTCCCGTTTTTGTTGCTTAACCGCCGGTGATCAGCGTGAGGATCTCTTTGGTGAACGTGATGACAATGCCGCCTGCAACAGTCATGATACCGTTAGCTCTCTGCGAAGGATCATGGCTTTTCAGCGACATTCCGACCTGCAGAACGCCAAAGCCCAGCAGGATCATGCCCACGGCACGGATCAGGGAAAAGAGTAGGGTAAGCGTCCAGCGCCTTACCACATTACTGCGGCAGGTTTCCAAACGCTCCCCTCCGAACCGTACTTACACATCTCTGCGTATACGGCTCTCCAGAAATCAGTCTAACTTTCCTGCGTGCAGCAGGTCATGACAAGATACGCATAATGCCATTGTTTTTCTCTTACGTCCAATCATGGCACGTTCCCATGCGGCCTTGCCTTTCAAGTTTTTGAGTTTTCTAACGTGATGAATCTCCAAATCCACATTTTCTGCACCGCACCATTCGCATTTTTTAGCTTTCAGTCTCGTGATAAGGCTGTTAGCACTTGTACGGAAATATTGGTTTGGCACGGAATCAAAGTTACCAGTTGCAGTCGTTTTCACCCGGCGGAAGCCTTCGTTGTAGAACAACAATGTCATCCATCCTCTTTTTGTCTGGTACTTGACGCCGAAATCTTTACCAATGCGGTACTTATCTCTGATTTCTCCAATATGCGCCTTGTATTTCGCGCCGAATGTCTTGAACATACTGAATTTCATCACATAGTTGAAATTATTCAGCACCGAAACATTGTTGGCAATCTTATAATAATTGTACAGACCACGAATCTCGGCGTTGTACTGTTTCAGGATTTCAAGGTCATCAAGGTGTATCAGGTGGTTTCTGTGGACAGGTTCCCAAACTTCTTTGTTTCCGTTGTGTACGTCATAGTGGATTTTAAGCGCACCGCATGACATCAGCCGTTTCACCCATTTTTCCTTTGGGACGTATAGCATGATTCGCCCACTCTTGGAGCGGCGGGTAAATCCTCTTGCGTCCTTTTTCGGCGTGACTGTATTGCAGGAGAAAATATCATAGCTGAGAAAGTGCGCCTTATCTTTTGAATGGGTTATCAGCGTTTTTTCCTCCGACAGGTCAAGGTGCAGGGTGCTTTTCAGGAATACACCCACATCATGCTTTAAGGTTTCCGCTTCCTGCTTGGAACCAATCACGCCAATCAGGAAGTCATCCGCATAGCGGACGTACACGACCCGGCGATAGGATTCATCCATTGGGTCGCCACATTCCAAGCCCATCATCTGGTCACGGGCTTGTTTCATTTCCTGCTTGGCAATCATTTTCTGCTCATCTGTCAGTCTATTCCATTTATCTTTGCTGTATTTCCGATGTTTGAGATACTGAAAGTGTCCTAATTTACTCTGATAAGCTTTGCTGTGCCTGCGGCATTTCCCTGTGTTAAAGCGTTTGGCATATTCATCCATGAATATGTCCAATTCATTGAGGTAGATGTTCGCAAGGATTGGACTGATAATGGAACCCTGTGGAGTGCCGGAATAGGTGTTGTGATAAATCCAGTTCTCCATATATCCAGCTTTTAGAAATTTCCAAATCAGGCCGATAAAGTGCTCATCTTTGATTCTTCTGCGGAGAATATCAACAAGAATGTGGTGGTCAACATTGTCAAAGCAGCCTTTGATGTCGCCCTCGACAAACCATTTTACTCCTGTAAATCTCTTTTTGACCTCTAAGAGTGCTGTGTGGCAGCTCCTGTGCGGTCGGAATCCGTGGGAATGGGTGGAGAAGGTATCCTCATAAATGCTTTCCAGTATCATTCGGATAACTTCCTGCAACAGTTTGTCGTTGAAAGAGGGAATACCCAGAGGACGCTTCTTCTGCGGATTGCCCTGTTTGTCGATATAAGTTCTGCGGGCGGGATGCGGTTTGTAGCTGAAATCTTTCAGTGACGCTATTAACGTATCAATTCGTTTGGTACTCATTCCATCGATTGTCAACCCGTCTGTTCCCGCTGTGAGGTTGCCTTCCTTTGCATAGATGTTCTGATAAGCGAGCAGGTAAAACTCCGGGTTGTACAGGTTGCGGTATAGCCGTTCATAGCGATACTCGCGGTTGCACGCTTTGGATTTTAGACTTTCCAATACATTTGCGGGACTTCTCATAATGCCTCACGCACCTTTCCTCAATTTGTATTGGTTGATTTCCTGCCGCCCTTCGCCATGTGCAAAGCTTTCCCTTGCTCGGACTACTACGGCGGCTCCGTTGCCATGCCGGATTTTCAGGCCCTATGGCCATAGCCTTTTATGGCGTTCCGGTTTAGGCAATCCCCGTTTAGGTTTACTGGACATGGCTTGTTGTGATGTCGGAGTGGGGTTTTCGTCCTTTTCCGCTTATTGCGGTTGGTCGCCACGAGTATGGCGCAACAGGTCACTTCATCTTACCTATTGCCGTGGCGCACAGCTTTTCAACCATCCTTCGCTGTCGGCTCTCGCTATGCCCCCTCGGACTGCCCATCAAGCAGTTTAGCTTTCACCCTCATTCACAACATTTCATCTTGCCGTTCAGTCGTGGGTAGATGGCTTCCCCAACTTACGACGTTCCCAATATGCTACACTCCCCGTCAGGTTTCCCATCAGGATAAATTGGGTGATGACAGTGCGGCGCTTTTGCGCCGGTTATACTTTTACACCGCCGCCTTGCCAAAGGCGGAATCCTACATAAACCCACACGACAGATATTGGGATTATCTGCCGCTTACGGGCGCACT
>CAMWQV010000527.1 GCA_947176425.1 uncultured Clostridia bacterium | reverse complement strand
GCATTAAGAGTGTCTATACGATCCACAATATGGCCTATCAGGGACAATTCGGGGAAAATATGCTGTATGACACTTTTGCATTGCCTTCCCATTGGTATGATACGCTTGGCTATATCTACGAAGGCCGTCGGGATATCAACCTAATGAAAGGCGCCATGTTGATGGCAGATGCGGTTTCTACGGTATCCCCTACCTATGCAAAAGAGCTGCACCGGCCAGAGTACGGCCATGGCCTGCAAGGTGTGGTGGATATGGTGGACGGAAAACTGTACGGCATTTTGAATGGCATCGATATGAGCCATTATGACCCGTCCTGTGATCCGCAAATCCCGTATCACTTCACAACGGACGATATGCGCGGCAAGGCAAAAAACAAGGCGTATATCCAAGAAAAATTTGGTTTAGCCCAGGAATCGGAGTGGCCGCTGCTTTGTTCCGTTGCCCGCCTGGTAGAGCAAAAGGGAATTGAACTGGTAAAGCAGGTGCTTCCGGGCCTGATGGATATGGGCGTTCAGCTGATCGTCTTTGGCCAGGGTGACCAGAAATACATTGATTACTTCAACTGGGCTAAATCAAGATGGCCTGGGCAGTTGGGATTTTCCAGCGATTATACAGAGAAAGTTGCCAGCGAAATTTTTGCCTCCGCTGATCTGTACCTGATGCCCTCCCGCTTTGAACCATGCGGCTTATCGCAGATGATGGCTATGCGCTATGGAACGGTTCCCATTGTACGGGAGACTGGCGGGTTAAAGGACTCCGTGCGGCCCTATAGTGATTTTGACGGCGTAGGAGATGGTTTTTCTTTTGCAGAGTATCAGGCGAAGGAATTGTATTTGGCAGTGCAGGAAGCGGTCAAGGTCTATTTTGGTGATCCTGAAACATTCCGTTTGTTGAGAGAGCGCTGTATGACAAAGGATTTTTCCTGGAAAAAGAGTGCCTTGCAGTATGGACGTATGTATGGCGAGATTGCCGAGGGCGGAGCAGGTGAGGAACTGTCTTTTGAGAAAGCCTTTGAGCAGATCAAGACCGCGTATGAAAAAATTGACCAGCACAATCGGAAAAAACACGCAGATCAGATAGATACAGCCTATCATCGAGTGATTCAGATCAAAATCAATGGCCGCGGCTCTGGTGTGCTGTATGTAGAATTTGTCAATGGCAGTATCCATGTTGTACCTTCTGAATATATCGAGGCGGACGCATATGTTGAATGCAGCTTAGAGCATTTGATTGGTATGGTAAATGGGACGGTCTCTATTGGCAAGTTGTTCTTAAACGGCCAGTTGAAACTTGCTGGAAATCTGTCTAAAGGGTTTGAAATTCGGCATCTGCTGTCTCCAGGCGAATAAATCACAATTTTTATTTAGGAATAAGGTGCAGAGTGGAGGTACTCTCCTCCCATGTATTACCGACCAGAATCAAATTGCATCAACCCTGATAGGAAGAAAGGCTAATAAATATGGAAAACAACACCGGCACACAAAAGATCAAAGAGTGCGCAAAGCGGTATGTGAACAGGCTCGACCTTGAGATGATCCCCTGCGGTTCCGATACATCTCCCAACGAATACCGTATCACACACCCGTTTTGGGATTCCACGAAGCTCCCTCCTTACTACCGCGAAAAACTTGCCACCCTGCTGAAAAATATCGATCAGCCCGTTATATTAGAGCAGGCCGAGGAAGCGATGAAAGCACCGGATACGATAAAAGAGAACATCAAAAAGACGATTGAAAAATGTGAAGTATATCATATCTGCACCGCTGTAAAAAGTCCGTATACGGTTCCGTTCCTGCAGGAGGTGCGGGAATATCTCTCAGATGACGGCTTCCGCTTGATTGTTTATGCAATAATGAACGATTATATTTCTCGCTATGAGCAAGGTTTCGCATCACCAAAGCAAGAGCTGCTGGCCCTTTTTACAGAATTTCGGCCAGAGGACTTTATGCCGGATGATGTATATGAAGAGTACCGGAAACTGCCTGATGTGCTTACTGTTTATCGCGGCATGAATGAAGACAATGAACATATCCCCCTGACGGATGCCTTCCGGTGGACTATATCGGAACAAACTCTCATATTCCGTGAAAACTATGGAATTGAAAGCCAGGATGGCCGTGTATACGAGGCAAAAATCAGAAAAGAAGATGTCTTTCATTATGATCTAGACGACCATCTGCTGTATGTCAATCCAGACAAAGTATTTGATATAGTATTTCATGAGGACTTCCCGCTGCCTGAAGATGCTGAGGATTGGGAAGCATATTAACGGTATAGGCGTAAAAGATTTGTAGGACAAAAAGATTGACCCCCATAATGCAGTGCGAAAAACCTGCATTATGGGGGAAATATCATTGTCAAAGAGTTACGCAAAACTGAGAGATAAGTTATTGTGATTGAAGAAATACAGGCTGTCGGATAAAACATCTTCCGGCTTAACAAGAATACATTTGCGGTTGTTTTCAGCAATCGTCTTTTTCAGCTGCTGAATGAGAACAGAGCCGTCATCTTTGGCAATCAGGACATCATGAATGCTGGATGGAATAATGAAGAAATCCATCCCCGCTTTCTGTGCAGTCTGCGCCAGGATCTCCGGGATGAGCATCAAGGCAGCGCCGTTAATCCGGAGCTTGTTGGTGAGTGTGTACAGACCCTGCTCTGTCATTGTGGTCTGTTCAAAGGATACCGTAGTCTGCCGCCGTCCATGAAAAAAGATATCGAGCAGATCACTGGATGACAGGAGTTCAACACCAAACTTGCTGATCGTGTTTTTTCTGGCAGCATCGGTCAGTTCGTCCACAGAAAGGCAGAACTGCTCTGCGGTCTGATTGGAAATCAGCATAGTCTGTAGAGACCCTGCGCTGTAGGCACCGACTGGTAGGCGAAAGACTCCCGCCAGATCGAGGCAGTCGAAGTGTGGATGAGCGCTGAGGAGCTGCCGGTTCCGTTCCCTGCCCAACGCCTGCAAAACCACATTCTCCAGAATGTTCTCACGGGTCATGTGGGTAAAGAACTGGCGGTCAATTTTCAGCGGGAGTGATTTATCACACGTGTAAACTCTAGTTCAGGAATTCCGACAATAT
>CAMWQV010000526.1 GCA_947176425.1 uncultured Clostridia bacterium | reverse complement strand
GCGCCCCAGCCGGTCGATGCTTTTGATGTAGAGCAAATCGTCCGGCTTGAGTTTTCGGATCAGCTTTTTGTACTGAGGACGGTTGAAGTCTTTGCCTGACTGCTTGTCTATAAAGATGTTTTGTTCCGGGATGGACATCTCCCGCAGCGCGATCAACTGCCGGTCTTCGTTCTGCTCACGGGTGCTAACCCGGATGTAGCCGTATGTTGATGAAATAGTTATCGTACCTCCTTTTTCTCCCTCGCACAGCGCCCGGGCGGGTGACTGGGAGAGCATAGAATGATTGGTCATGGGTACAGATACCCCCCTGCCCTTATCCGATGCCACAGCTCACCCGCACGGGTGCGTGGAAACCTCTTTTATTTGCCTGACAAAATCCTGCATCATCTCACAGCAGTAATCCGTGAGTTTTACCAGTTCATCCATTTCCGACTGGGATAGAGGGAAAACGGCCTTTTTGAAATATGGATCATGGTAGAAGCCGATTTTTTGCTGTATTTCTTGAACCATAGCTCTGTATTCCAAAAGAAACGAATCAGAATCGACCATGACACCCTTTGTAGGGTCCTTCAGTGATGCAACGCTTTCCAGAAACTCCTTGCTCTGCTTCGGTTTTCGCGGCATTTTCCCCTCGATTTGTTCCGGCTCATACTCATCTACGGACTTAATTTGATAAGATGCAAGTAAAATAGCCGCCGTTTTCTGCTTTTTAGGCTCCAGACGGGAGAGTTTTGCCGCATTGCTTTGCGAGAGCTTATAGTTGGGAAATGCGTGAAAAACATCCCGTGTCTCTTTCGTCAATCCCTTCATCGTCTGCATTGTCCGCTCGACCGTCCGAACAGAAACACCTAGCTTCCCGGCTGTGTCCTGTGCAAAGGATTTTGGCGTGGGCGACATTTTGTCGCTGACGTGCTTGCCGATGACGCGGTTCATTCCAGCAGCTTGAGACAGCCCCGCCTTTGTCTCCGGATAAAGGGATTCATAGATTTCCTTGCGGCGCTCCAGCAATTCCCCATATTCTATCGTGGATAACGACGTACGGACAACATTTTCATCAATCTCTGCTAGCTTTGCTTGCAGCCCTTCCAAGCCGCATACCGTACACTCAATCTCGGTCCAGCACAAACGCTTTGCCGCTTCTAATCGGTGCAGTCCAGCAATAAGTGTATGGTCTGGGTCAATCGTGATCGGATTCAGCAGGCCAACTTCAGAAATGCTTTGAGCCAGCTCATCAATACCGCTCAAGCTGGCCTCCCGCCGTCCAGCGTTGACCTTGATTTCACTGATTGCGATTTTCATAACTTTCCCCGCTTTCTCCAAACAATATCATAGCCAAGTACATCAGCCAATTCGATTACCTCGTTATAACGCAAAGTACCGCGCTTGAGCTTGTCGGAGAGGTTCGGAACACTGGCGCTCCAACCATGTACGACTGCCAGCGTTCTCACGACTTCGCTCATGGTCGTGCCTTCCTGCACGATATGAGCCTTGATTTCATTTCGTATGTTCATTACACTTTCTCCTTCATTTTGTGATAGAATCGCCGTTCCTACCTGAAACCCGTTCCTGCCCCTGTCATTCAGCGGCGTTTTGTTCCCTTTGGTACGCTCATATCATCGCATACTTCGCAGGGGAACATATCCATTTCAGACGGTCATGCAGTTGTCAAGGTGCGTAGGTATTGCTGCATGACCTATCATACCAAAAATCTTCACTGTTTCCCGTATATCCAAGAGGTAGGAAATTGGGCCTGAAACGGGCAAATTTCCACGCTTATGGAAATCTGTTCACAGACTTCATAATTCGACAGATCATTACTCTTTTCTATGCTATAATTTGTCTGCAAAGGGCGAAGGAGGCATTGTAATGGAAGATACGATCCTTACAATTACGGAGCGTCTGAAGGATTTGCGGAAAAAACGCGGCCTTACTCTGGAGACATTGGCGGAGGCTACCAAAATTTCAAGGTCTGCTCTTGGAACATACGAAACCGGCGAATTTAAGGATATCAGTCCGTTCAGCATCATAAAACTGGCGAGGTTTTATGGTGTGACTACGGATTACCTCATGGGCGTGAGCAATCTGGAAAAAGAAACTGACGTGGAAATACAGGAGCTGCGCCTGACCAACGAAGCCTTGAACGTGTTAAAAAGTGGGCATTTTAGCGGGAGATTGTTATCTGAGGTCATTTGCCACAGCGATTTTCCCCGACTGATGACGGATATGGAAATTTTTGTTGACCGCATCGCCAGTATGCAGATCGACAGTTTGAACTTTTTTATGGGAACAATGCGAAACACTGTGCAGACTCAGTACCATCCAGACGAAAATGAATTGTTTTATCATGCTTTTGAAATGGCAAAAATCCCTGGGGATGAATACATCAGTTTCGTTCTCCGGGAGGATTTGATGAACATTCTTCATGACATACGCGAAGCCCATCCGGAGAGAGCAAAGGATACAACGACCGTATCCCCGCTTGCTGTCATAGAGGACTTTCAGAAGAAGGTTCAGGCTGTCATAGAAGGGAAAGGAAGCTCAGAGGAACAGGCCGCGAAGGTATATCTGACGGCGCTGGGCATTGACTACGACAGCTTGACACCGGATGAATTTGTTGTGTTGATGGGAATACTGGAAAAGTCCAAGCTCAAGGAAAACAGCATCAGCCGAAGAGGAAGGAAACGGTCTCCATCACAGAAAGGGCGCAAAAAATAAAAGAGGACACATGGTCCAGCCTTTAGACTGAACCATGTGTCCTCTTTGCAATTTTAAATCAGGTCGCCCTTACTGCTTCTTCCGTTTGGGAACGGATGGCGGCATCCATCCTGCCCAACCACCCATATCTTACTTATCTTAAAGCATAGCCAACTGTTCTGTTGCCATATTTTGTTGTCCCTACTTAAGGAGAAGATTTCATTTAGGATATTTTTGAAGGGGGTAATATCCATTTCCTGCCGGTTTTGGCTGTCTACACCATCCGTAATGGCGATATAGCGGACGTTGTGGCGCGGGAAAAAGACTTCGATATAACTGCCAGCTTCGATGTAGTTCCGGCCCAGGCGTGAGAGGTCTTTCGTGACAAAGCA
>CAMWQV010000525.1 GCA_947176425.1 uncultured Clostridia bacterium | reverse complement strand
GCACTGGAAAACAGTTTCCCAGTATGCAAGCTCCTGCTCGTCCAGCAGCTCCGGTTTGCTGTCGGCATCGTCAGCGTCAACGGGTTCATCGATGCCCATGCCGGCGTCGGCGAACATCCAGGAACGCAGCTCGTTCCATTCCCGCAGTTCGGCTGCTTCGTCCGCAAATGCCGCTGCAAATTTTTCAGCCGCAGTTGTTCTCGCCGCTTTGTGCGCCCACTGAGAACGATCTTTGGACCGATCCTTCCGGCACTTGGTTTGCTTCGTATTCCGGCTTGCGCGGTTTTTGCGGTCGTAGGCAATATTCTCGATAAGATTGGTTGTGTACATTTTCATTTCTCCTTTACTTTTAATCCGGTTTTGTTTTTACCTTTTTATATTGATTGATTCTTTGTATGAAAACTTGCAAAAAAATATTAGTGTTTTGAAAAATTTTCTGATTCCAGCAAATCTTTTCAAGAAACATTCTGTTCCCCTGAAAATACTTAGCTTCAAACATGATGTGGTTCAGGTTCTTTATAAATTTTGAAGAAACCGCATATCATCTAACAACCTTTTTTAAGGGAATTTTTATCATAAAAAGGAGCCTGATTATGGGATATTTTACTTGGACGCTGGCGAACAAGACTCCAACGAAGTTGAAGAGCGGCGACTATGCGGCGCAGTGCAAGCTGGGCTATTATGGCTACGGTGCCATTGTCTGTCCGGATGATTCTGTTATCAAGGAGGATTACTACGAAGGCTACGGCATATTTGGCGGCAGGGATGTTTATGATCTGGTTGTGGACTGGAACAAAGATTACCTCACGGAAATTCCTAAACTGCCTGGGTTCAAAGAATGGGGTGATACCGGCAACTATCTCGCCATCATGGAAGCCTACCAAAAAGATAATCAGGAAGCACTGCGGACGGCTATCGAGGCTGCTGCAGTCAATGACCCGCTCATGAAGACGGAATGGAAGAGAATTATCGGGATATATATTGCGTGCCAAAACAATCACCTTCTTCCGTTTCCAATCAAGATTGTAGATTGCGTACGGCCCAAACCCTATAAGGAACTTTGTCCCTCTATATCTGTCCAGTAGATTGTCTCTATCCACCTTCAGCGGCGGGGGAATTGTAACTATCTGGTTATAAACTACGGAAAAAGTCAGCCCCCTAAAGGACTGATTACAAAAATTATGAAGGAGAACGGAAAATGAAGTTAGACAAAAATGACAGGGAACTCCTGAAAGAAATGGGTTGCTCTGAAGAAGATTTCAAGCAAATCGAGGAAGTGTCCAGTGCAAGGAACACAACATACGAACTGATTGACGAAAAGTCCAATCAGGCTAAGGAGATCATCCGAGCTGAGGCGATTCGACTTCTGGGCCGCCGACAGTATCTTGCCGGTCTGTCACGGAGCGCATTTCATTGGAGTGCGGTCCAGGATGTGCCGGATGGCAGCGGAAGAGTTATCTATTTTGATTCCAGTAAGTATTTCAAATCATGAGCGGCAAGAGAGCGATGGTACATACCACCGCTCTCTTGTTTTTTGTTGCAATAAATACTTTATCTGGGATTTCGCTTTCAGATTTTTCCCTTGCGAATCAGTGCTTTTATTGAGTTCTCAGCTGCGGCATTGATCTCATTGACTTCTGCCGCCAACTTCTTCGCCTCATCAAAGGGGAGCCGCGCCAGAGAATAGAGGCTGTCATAGAAAATTTCGACTGCCTCGATTTGATGTCCAGAGACACGATATTGTTTGAACAGCCCATCTCTGCGGGCTCTGTCAATAGTAGGTCCCCAGTATTTCACAGACTGATCCCAGCAAATTCTCCCGATTTGAAACATGGACTCCGGATTATTGAACAGCTTTTTCACAGTGTCCAAATCTACCGGCTGTCCCCAGGCATCCTCCAGATACAGTTCGGTCAGGGAACATTTACGCTCGGCATACCGTACCGCATCCTTCTGAACAATCGGATCGCAAAAATTCTCCGTCGAGATGCAGTCAGGATCACAAATGACTCGGACGAGCTTTCCGTCATTTTTTTCGTCTTCTAAAGCCAGATATTTACCGCGGCCCGGATGGTTGATAAAGACTACATTTGTTTCAGGATCTTGGTTTTCCCATGCCCAATCCAGAAACTCTTCCATCCCCGGCATCCCAAATTCGACCATTTTTCCGGATACAAACCCATAAGTATCGAATTCCTTAGAGACAGAGATAACCGCATCGCCTTCATCCGCTCCCACAAAAGAACGGTCGGGGAAGAAGATTTTGCCGTTTCTGCTGTACCCGTCTCTTTCGGGATGGGCGTCAAATCTGACATAAGGCCGACCCTGTTTATCAAGTTGAAACTGTGCATGAAACTTTTGGGGGAGAGGATCAATAAGCTTTGCATCATAATAGCGGCAGATTGTCACCGGATGGTCCAGCTGAAGCTCAGCCGCAGCATTTACAGCCTCTTCCTCCGATGTGTACCAGCTTGTGGTTCTCCAGTCTGTCTCGCTGCAGGAACGCCACAGAACAGATCCGTTTTCTGGGGGATTTTCTCTGTACAGGATGCGTTCTTCCTTAATAGTTTTGCCTTTGTAGTAATTGCGGTATCTCCGCATCTCATTGCAGGCTTTTCCGCGGCAGGCATACAGCTCGGCGCAGTAATTATGGGGACTTTCACAAGCGGGATCTGTAATACGGCAGACTGTCAGCTCTTTGTACTTTTTCATTTTCATATGCTCCTTTTCTGATTATACAGCCAGTAACAATAGTTGATGTTTTATATGCAGAAAAGTCTAAATTTATCAAAATCAATACCAAATAT
Source organism: uncultured Clostridia bacterium (assembly GCA_947176425.1). GTDB lineage: Bacteria > Bacillota > Clostridia > Oscillospirales > Oscillospiraceae > Pelethomonas. The sequence continues at coordinate 282 of CAMWQV010000525.1, read as the reverse complement.
ATTGAAGGAAACAGAGCTGGAAATTAGAAAACATACGCAATTTGCCGAAGAGAAGAAGCAGGTCTCTACAGACATACAGCAAAAAATACTTTTTAGCAGTAGAAAATCCTTAAAATTTTCGATATTTTTAATCTCGAAAGCATATTATAAAGCATTGGTTTCCAAGTACCAAAATTAAAGAAAGGCAGGTTTTATAATGAAACTATCAGGACTATCCCCAAAACAGGCGGCTCATCGGTAGAATGAGTGGGTAGTAAAAAGTGAACAAGCCCTTGGCAGGAC
>CAMWQV010000524.1 GCA_947176425.1 uncultured Clostridia bacterium | reverse complement strand
CCAGCCAGCCGCATTTCATATATCCGGCGCACAACGCCAGCAGCATATTCGTCAATCACCAACTTGTGCTTATCATCGGCGCTCTTGCGGTAGCCGTAGGGGGCATAGGCCGAAATAAACTGACCGCTGGATTTCTTGCTGTGCAGGACAGATTTGATCTTGCCGCTTAAATCCCGTAAATGGTAGTCATTCATCAAGGCGCGGAAGTGGAGCATATCCGTATTATCACCCTCGCTGTCCAGGCAATCCAGGACAGACACAAACCGGCATCCCAGGTTTGGAAATATAACGTCTGTATATCGCCCCACTTCCACATAGTCACGTCCCAGGCGCGACAGGTCCTTAACGAGAATCAGATTGATAACGCCCTTTCGAGCGTCCTCCAGCATTTCCAGAAATCCGGGCCGCTGGAAGTTGCCACCGCTGAATCCATCGTCAACATAGGTCTTGACCTCCACCCAGCCGTTAAGCATAACGAACTTGGAAAGCATTTCCTGCTGATTTTCAATGCTGACGGATTCATCGGCAGGGATATAATTCTTGGCTTTAGCGGAATTGTTTGCATCGTCCACGCTCAGACGGCAGTAGAGGCCAGCACGGTATAGCTTGTTCATCCTACTTCCCGTCCTTCCTGTACTACTGCATCGTCCACATTCCCCACATAGCGGTAGAATACTTTCACATCACAGACGCGCATCGTACCGAAACGCTTCGTCTCACCGATTTCAATGCGGTCCACCAGGGCAAACAAAATCGCCTCGTCCAGCTCCGTGATCTCAATGTAACGGCGAATGATGTCCGTCCAGCGGTCGGCCTCCTGACGAGCCTCCAACTGCGTTCTCACCTTCTGTTCCAGTTCTGGCAGGACGGCGGCTTTCTGCGCCCGCTCTGTTTCGTACTTCTGCATCAGCGTCTGGAAAACCGTTGGCGGGACTACGCCGGTGCATTTATCCTCATAAAGATTTTGCATCAGCTTTTCCAACTCCGTGATACGAGCGGCAGTTGCTTTCAACTCCTGCTCATAGGAAGCTAACCGGCTGTGCTTCTCCTTTTCTTTCATGCGGACAATCTGTGCAACCAGCCGCTCACGGTCATACTCGGCATATTGAGCCTTTTCCCGGATGTCCTGCAAAACCAACTCAATCAGCGCATCCTCATAGATGCTGTGAATGGAGCAGGCGGTCTTACCGCTCCGGCCATAGTTGCCGCAGATAAAGGATTTGAACAATTCTGTATGCCCGTCGCTGTATTTGCGGCGTTCCGCATGATAGCGCATTTTGAAACCGCAGTCCGCACAGTAAAGCAGACCCGTAAAAATGCTGCCGCTGGTTTTATCAGCCGGAGATTTGCGTACCCGCTTTGTGTCGAGGCTGACCACCGTATCCCAAACTTCACGGGAGATAATCGGCTCATGGGTTCCTTCCACACGAATCCATTCGTCTTTGTCCTTGGCAATCAGCTTACGAGACTTATAGGAAAATGTCCCGTATTTACTCTGGACCATGTTGCCGATATAGACCTCATTGCGAACGAGGGACTTTACCGTGGCATCGGCCCATTGATGATTGACGCGGCGAGGGTCCGTCTGGCCCTTCCGCTGATAGTAGAGAACGCCGGGCGGCTGAACACCTTCTTCATTCAGAATCCGTGCGATTTTACAGAAGGTCAATCCCGATGCTCTCATGGAGAAGATACGGCGCACGACCGGCGCGGTTTCTTCGTCGATGATAAGATGGTGCTTGTCCGCAGGGTCCCGTTTATAGCCGAACGCAGGATATGTACCCATAAATTTTCCATTCTCTGCACAGGCTTTTTTGACGGCTTTTACCTTTTTGCTTGTGTCTCTGCTGTAAAATTCGTTAAATAAGTTCAGAAAACACATAACATCGGTGCTGCCGTCATTACTCATGGTGTCAATTCCGTTATTGAGCGCGATAAACCGACACCCAATGGACGGAAACAGATAATCAGTGTATTGACCGAACTCAATATAGTTTCTGCCAAATCTGGAAAGGTCCTTAACCAGAATGACGTTGATCCGTCCGGCCTTTGCGTCAGCGATCAGCCGCTGAACGCCTGGACGCTGGAAATTTGTTCCAGAAAATCCATCGTCAATATAAATGTCGATCTCATTCCAGCCCCGTTCGCGGACATACCTCTGCAACAGGAGTTTTTGATTTTCGATGCTGACGGATTCTCCATCCCGTTCATCATCGTTGCTTAACCGACAGTAGATGCCGACATTGTATGCTTTTTCAGCCATATGTTTTACCTCCCGGCTTGTCCAGATTCATACCCTGCGCGGCGATGGCTCCCGCCGGATTGCTCCGGCAACATCTATTATAGAATGGAGAGCGCATGACACGCAAGGATGCGGCCAGCCGCGAAGTAGGCAAAGCGCTAAGTGGCGGGGCAGGAAGTCCGTTCCGACATAGCACGGCGGACCGCCAGCTGCTCCAGGGTCTTGCCCAGGTCTTTCTCTCCGGTGAATACGCTGGTCACACGATAGAGCGTATTCCCGATCTTGATCTCCTTGTAGGAGGTCGTGGGTTTCTTCTCAGTCATGTTGATATGCCTCCCATATCGTAAACTGCAAAAAGCAGATTGTTTCTGTTAGTAGAAATACAGCCGTGCCGGGAAGTGCTGGTGCCGCACAACATAAAGCGGCGGTATCCCGGCACGGCTGATTGATGGTTTGATTGCTGATTTGTCGCCGTATTTGCCACGCACTCCCCAGCGACAGGGGATATTGCAGGCCGCTGTTGGCACAGCTGTCATAACTCCGCAGCGTCGTTCTAAAATAACCGCTTAAACGTGCGCCGCAGGGTTCCGTCTCAAGTCTGTGGACGGGCGTGAGCAAGTTTCATTATCCCCCATGCTGTCATCGCCTCCGGCCTGCCAGAGCCGGGTCAAAGGCTGCGTAGATCGCTCGGCCAGCTTCTGCTATCACCTCCTGAAGCTGGTGTCTTGGCGGCGCACCTTTTGTCGCTGTTCACATGGGTTTTGTGCCTGCAATATCGTCTATTCTGTTTTCCAGGTGCTTGAAAGGTAGAGGGGAAATGCGCCTTTCACTTAACACAGAAAAAAGGC
>CAMWQV010000523.1 GCA_947176425.1 uncultured Clostridia bacterium | reverse complement strand
GACAGATAATTGCAGATTATCTGCCATTATTTTACACTATGCTTTGCCAAAATGCAAGCCCCACTCGAAATAATCTGCGAAGTTCAAAAATAAAAACTATTTAGCCCCTATAGTTTAGTTTTCTTTAAATTCTGCACACATAAAGCACTATAGCGAACAATTGCTGTCAGTATAACGTTAGTTCTCTTGAATTGGATATGACAAATTATAATGTGTTGCATCTAAAACTGAACGCCCTTTGCAACATTCTCCGCTCTTATTGTGGTCTGCTGGTTCATGGCCGTTATCCTCCTTTCCAAATTTCTCCAAAGTGATTTTGTGGTTGTTACCGGGTGGCGTCATACCGGCTTCCACGGACTTGTTCTGGCGGGTCAGGCTTCTGCCCTGAAGCTGGGCTCCGTCTGCGGTATCCTCGCCTTCACAGGTGCCGATACCCGCCTGACCTTCGATTTCCTCCAGGGCTTTCTCAACCAGCACCAGGATGAACTCCCGCTACGCTTTGATCCTCTGAAAATATTCTTCCAGGATTTGGAACGTTATGGACTGGACCGAGTTGATCGCTCTCGCCGCCTGATTACGGCTGCTGCGGTGATGTGGTCTTCGACGCAAAGACGGACGAAGATGCTTGGCGGCTGTTTTCAAAATTTCTGAAGGAGGATGAGCCATGAACGCAGAACTGGAGAAACGATATCAGGTTGATATTCTGGCAGAACAGGCTGGCGGCTATTTCGCTGCTCCCAGCCAACAGGAGTTTGCGTATACCAATCTGCTGTTTAGTGTTTGTGAGTAGTTCGGCATTTGCTATTACAGTGTAACGCCGAAGGAGCGTTACTTTCTGGAAGAGGTAGCCTGAGTTATCTGGGCGCGGCAGAAAGAGCAGACTACGGGGATTCAGGCTGTCATCCGGCCTGCATTCTCCCCTTGATGTGTCTTAGAATTGATCTGAAAAAGTTCAGATAAATGCTCTTATATACCACAAATTCCTCAGAGCTTTAAATGTGGTTGCCCTGTTATTCGATATTTGGACTTGAGTTTCGGCAAAAAATTTTCAAGTGCCCCATCTAAAGCATTGTAACGCAAAGGAACGCTAATGTTGACTGCTGTGTTTATCTACTTTGTCCTGTAACTCTTACACTGCAAGGGTATTGAAATATTTAGCCGAAACTCAAGATATTGGGGGTATTGTGTCCCTGCAGATGCTGTGGTATAATAAACAAAAAGTCTTCCCCAGATGTGGCAGAACCTAAAAGACAGGAGGATCGGATTTATATGAAAAGCGGTAAGGCGCATATTATACCACTGTCACCTGTAGATGAGTTGTGTAAAGGCGAGCGTATAGAAAGGATCAACGACTTTCCCGTCTACCGAAAATACCTGGATGCTGCTTTTGAAAAGAAAACAATCAACAACATCGCCATAACTGGTAACTTCGGCGTTGGAAAAAGCAGTATCTTGCAATCGTATGACGCCGCTATCCATGAGGACAGAAGAAAATTTTTGTATGTTTCCCTGTCAGATTTAACTAGGCAAAACATAGATGCAGCGGAGAAACGGAAACTGGAATACAGTCTGCTGTGTCAAATTTTGGCAGGGTGTGAGGAGTCGCACCTACCTAATAGTACATTCAAACTCATCCCGCACAGAAACCTCAATCGAGAAAGCATTTTCGCTATCGGCGCAACAATGCTGTTCAGTTTTGTCGCCTACATCTGGACTGTGAGGGACGATATTTTCAGCACTATGGAGGAGGCTGCGGCACATTCCAGAATTTTTGCATGGATCACGTCAAATATTGTATATGTTCACCTCGGATTCCACACCGTACTTGGACTTCTGCTGGTATACGCCGTTTACAACATATCGAAATATCTTTTGCGCCACAGGCTTCCCAAACATGTGAAATTCAGCGGAGGTCCAGTTGAGGCTGAGGCTGATTTAGACCACGCTATCTCTTACCTGGACCAGTACATATTTGAACTGATTTATGCATTAGAGTGCATAGCCCCCAGAATTGATTATACGGTCATTTTTGAAGATTTTGACCGACTTGACAAGGAAGCTTGTATCGAAATCTTTACCAAACTCCGCGAGATCAACAAGCTGGTAAACGTGCGCCTTTCTCCTGAAAATCATATGCGGTTTATCTACGTTTTTAGCGATGGTATTTTCGATTACACACGACAGCCAAAGTTCTTCGACTATTGCTTACCGGTGATTCCTGTATTGAGCGCGAAAAATGCAGCAGAAGAGCTGAGCCTAGAGTATTTTGATGATATCCAGGTCAAAAATACATACGATATCGCAGAAATTGCCGCACCATATCTTACGGATTTTCGTACCGTTCATAGCATTATAAACGACTACCGGATTTTTGAGGAGATAGAAAGCCACAGAAATGGAGAGCTCAGCAACGAATGGAAAAAGGAACTTCTGGCTTTTATGATCTACAAAAATCTTGAACCTCAAGATTATGATAATATCCGAGAAAACAACAGCGTAGTATTCCACGAAGCCAGGGGAGATCTGGTCCACGAGGCATTGATTACAGCTCTACAGGAACAGAATTATCTGTCAGGTGAGTGCTTACTGTTTGTCGGCTACTCTAAAGAACAGATGAAGTTACACTGGACAGAAATTCTGCAAAACAGATCCTATGAAGAAAAGAAAAGTAACCTAGATAATGACAGAAAGGGCCTATACCTAGAGATTATTTCTGAAGCAGCCCAGAATTTTATCGAAAAGCGCAGTCAACCATCCAGTGATTATTTTTCTTTGCTGTTCTGTGGAATTGAGTTCGCTTTTTTGGATTATTTGCTGAATTATCTTGCCGATTATGAAGCCTTGGAGGAATGGCAAAGTAGTGTGCTGTCCATTATAAACACAATTTTATATGACGCTGCTTTTCAGTATGTGCATAGCGACCGTGAATCCGTAGATATCTGCAACAAAAGTCTTCGGAATTTGTTTTGGAAATTTGACGAGGAAGCAACCTATCAGACCCTTTGCTACCTGTTTATTACCAACTACTGGAGTAAAGGAGACTTTGATTGGTTTTTTGCGGCGCAGCCCGATACCTTCCCGAATGCCAGAGATG
>CAMWQV010000522.1 GCA_947176425.1 uncultured Clostridia bacterium | reverse complement strand
CGCGAAGAACGAGGCCGCCCATATTCTGGCGAAAGCCCGTGCCGAAGCCCAGGCGGAACAGGAACGAATTCTGGGATTAGCCAGGAGCGAAATTTCGGAAATGGTCGCCGCCGCTACGGAACGGCTGGTTGTCGCGGATACTTCCGCCGCCTTTGACCAGTTCCTGGACGGCGCTGTGGGAGATGATGCCAATGCCTGAAAAAAATCATCATGCCGTAATTTTTGCCAGCCATCCGCCCAGTGAGGAACAAAAAGCCCGGTTTATGGTCTTTTTAAAACGGGAATACGGGCCGGATATCACGCTGGACTGGCAGAAAGAATATGTTCCCAAAGGCTTCCGGCTGGTCGTTGACGAGGAGGATTTTTACGACTGGAGCATCAACGGAAAGCTCAGACAGCTGAAAGAATCCCTGAAAGACCTGCACGGAGAAGATTCTGACGTGATCCCTCTGATCCGGGAGACGGTGAAAAACTGGAAGCCCAAAGCTCTGGTGGAAGAACTGGGGACGGTCTCCGCGGTCGGGGACGGAATCGCTACCGTGACCGGTCTGGATCATGTCGTGTATGGAGAAATTCTGCTGTTTTCAAACGGTGTCCGGGGCATGGTCCAGGACCTGCGGGAGAATGAGACCGGCTGTATTCTCTTTGATGAGGACGGCGATATCTGTCAGGGAAGCCCCGTCTGGCGTACCGGCAAAGCCGCCGGGGTGCCTGTAGGCGAGAGCATGACCGGCAGAATCGTCAATTCCCTGGGCGCACCCATTGACGGAAAGGGCGAGATCGTGACCCGCGCCACACGTCCCATCGAAAATCCCGCGCCCGGCATCATTGCCCGGCAGAGTGTTTTCCGGCCCATGGCCACCGGTATTCTTGCCATCGACTCCATGTTCCCCATCGGGCGCGGACAGCGGGAATTGATTATCGGAGACCGGCAGACCGGCAAAACGGCAATCGCGATTGATACGATCCTGAATCAGAAGGGCGGGGACGTCATCTGTATCTATGTGTCTATCGGTCAAAAAGCCAGCGCCATTGCCCAGCTCGCCCAGAACCTACGGGAACGGGGCGCGATGGACTATACCATTATCGTTCACGCTTCCGCCAGCGACCCCGCGCCGCTGCAGTATATCGCGCCCTATGCCGGATGCGCGATCGGTGAGTTTTTCATGGAGCAGGGCAAAGATGTCCTGATTGTTTATGACGATTTAAGCAAGCACGCCATCGCTTACCGTACTCTGAGCCTGCTGCTGGGACGTTCCCCGGGCCGCGAGGCGTATCCCGGCGACGTGTTCTACCTGCACTCCCGGCTGCTGGAACGCTCCGCCCAGCTCAGCGACGAACGGGGCGGCGGCAGTATGACCGCACTGCCCATCGTAGAGACGCAGGCAGGGGATGTGTCCGCGTATATCCCCACTAATATTATTTCCATCACGGATGGACAGATTTTTCTGGAAAGCAGTCTGTTTTTTGCCGGACAGCGTCCCGCAGTGAATGTCGGTTTATCCGTGTCCCGTGTCGGCGGCGACGCCCAGACGAAGGCTATGAAAAAAGCGGCAGGCGCTATCCGTCTGGATTTGGCGCAGTACCGGGAGATGGAGGTCTTTACGCAGTTCGCCAGTGATCTGGACGACAGTACAAAGGAGCAGCTCGTTTACGGGCAGGGACTGATGCGCCTGCTGCGGCAGAACCAGTACCATCCCCTGCGGCAGTATGAACAGGTGATTTTGCTGTGTTCCGCTCTGGAACGGGTTTTGATGCGGGTTCCCCTGGGAGAGATCAATTCTTTCGCGCTGGAGATGCTGGCGTTCTTTTATGATAAGAACCGTGCGCTTTGCGACAGGATCGAGCAGTCCGGGAAACTGACGCCCGAGGATAGAGAGGAGATCGTGCAGACGGCCCGGCAGCTGGTCGAGCAGGCCGCCGCAGAACGGGGGTGGTAAGCCGATGCCCAATATGAAGGAGATCAAAGATCATATTAAAAGCGTAAAAGATACCCAAAAAATCACAAACGCCATGTATCTCATCGCCTCCACCAAGCTCCGCAAGGCAAAATATGAGCTGGACCGGACTCTTCCGTATTTTAACGCCCTGCGCGGGGAGATCAAGCGCATCTTCCGCACGGTGGAAAATGTTGACAACCGGTATTTTTACCCGCCTACAGGGGAACGTTCCCTGCCGGGGACATATGGGTATCTGGTCATCACCGCGGACAAGGGCCTTGCGGGGGCGTACAACCAGAACGCGCTGAAAGAAGCCCAGAGAATGCTGTCCCAGCATGAGAGCGGGGACAATAAAGTATTTGTGGTGGGGGAGTACGGGCGGCAGTTCTTTCATTCCCGTAATATCCCCATTGAGAAAAACTTTCTGTATACCGCCCAAAATCCCACCCTTCAGCGCGCCAGAAATATCACGTCCCTGCTGCTGGACCTGTACAAAAAAGGGGAGCTGGTCAAGATTTTTGTTACCTATACGGACATGGGCAGCGGCCTGGAGTCTTCCGCGAGGACCGTGCGCCTGCTGCCGTTCAACCGCTCCCAGTTCGCGTCTGCTACCTATGAGGAACGGGTAAAAATCCCCTTTGAGTTTTCACCCAATGTCAGCCAGGTGCTGGACAGCATGATTCCCAGTTATGTCTCCGGATTTATTTACAGCGCGCTGGTGGACAGCTTTTGCAGCGAACAGAACGCCCGCATGACCGCGATGGACTCGGCGAACCAGAACGCCCAGGAGCTGTTGGACGAATTATCCATGCAGTACAACCATGTCCGGCAGAGCGCGATTACCCAGGAGATTACTGAAATCTCCGCCGGGGCTCTGGGGCAGCGGCGGTATACACAACGTTTGGAAGGAGATACGGAGCCATGACGAGAGGTACAATTACACAGGTGTCCGGCTCGGTGGTGGATGTACAGTTTGAAGCGGGCCGCCTGCCAAAAATAAAAGAAGCCCTGTCCGTCCTTGTTGACGGGAAACGCAGGGTCATGGAAGTCGCACAGCATACGGGCAAAAACCGCGCCCGGTGCATCATGCTGGCGGAAAGCGAAGGTCTTGCCCGCGGGATGGAAGTCCGTGCGTATGGCTTGAGCTTGCAGGTGC
>CAMWQV010000521.1 GCA_947176425.1 uncultured Clostridia bacterium | reverse complement strand
GTATTATATGCGATTAAGTCAAAAAGTATCATCAATCCGCAAAGGAAATTTTGCAAGGAAGGGGAGCCGCATGAAATTGGCATAGTAATTTTTATATTTGGCTTCTATTCAGCATATTATAATTCAAGCAACTACAAAAGACTTATCCCCAAAGGGCAATAAAACGAAAAGGAGAATCTTTATGCCAAATTATGTTCAAAATAAAATCACATTTGCGGATGATTTTGACAGCGAAATAATGCAAAAGGTACTTTTTACTATTCTTCGTAACCACGCAGGTTCCGAATCCAGTCCACAAAATCCCAGTGGCGGCACTCTTTCTTTGAAAGAGCGCTGCAGTCTCAAAATGGTGGATTTCGATTTCAATACTCTTGTTCCGAAGCCCGAGGAACTGCATATCGAGTCTATCCCTGATTCTGAAGACGGGCATCTGCTGTATGAAGCATACCAGAATCTTCCATATATATTGGCAAGTCAAATCAATGAAGCGACAATTTTTGAGGACGTATTTGTTGCTGGGTCAGAAATCGCTGGCGGCTCGAATTATGAAAGCGGAGATTTTTGAGGATATATTCAGCTATGGATCGGAAAATGAAGTGCGCAAACAATACGACCTTATCTCCGAACAGCTTGAACAGATCGATCTCGTTCAAAATAATCCCGTTTTTGCAGCAGAGGTTGGGGAAAAATTACGCAGCTTATATTGTCCGGTAATTACAAATTTTGAAACGCACAACTGGGCGATACCGTCACTGCCGGAGATCAACTATTTTGAATTGGTTCACGATACTCATATAGTATCAGGCAGCGTTGAGAGGACAATGAAAGAAGCACTAAACACTAAATATCTCAGACCTCTGTCCATCCTGGACTTTCTCGAAACAAAAGAGGGAAAATCCCTGTTTGCGCTGGGAAAACAGTGCTGCTCAAACATTGAAAAGTATGGTTATGCCAATTGGTACGACTGGCGCATTGCCAACTGGGGGACGAAATGGAATGCCTACGAAACCTTTGTGGACTGGGATGCCCACCAGATTTTCTTCCAAACGGCATGGTCTGCACCGGAGCCGGTTATACATGCCTTGCACGAAGCATTTCCTGGTGTGGAATTTGAGTGGCTGTACGCCGATGAAGACTGCGGCCACAATATCGGAATCGCAGTCAGTGAAAATGGCGGACTTACCGTTAATGAGGTCGAAGATTGTTCTCCGGAAGCATACGAAATCTATGTAAACTTATGGGGTACAGATGATTGTATGTATCAGGACGAAGCCGGACGCTGGGGCCGCTACAACTGCGATGACTGCCCGCATCCCTGTGGCTAAGAAATTGTGACTGCTCAGCTAAAGTCAAAAGTTTTGCAGCGGTAAAAGGGAAGGGGCTGTTCTGTCATTTTGGCGGAGCGGCCCCTATTTCCAAAAGAACAATAAAATAAAAAGGAGAAGCTCTATGCAAAATTACATTAATAATAAGCTCATATTTGCAAACGATTTTAATGACAAATCGATGCAAAAAGTCCTTTCTACGATTCTTTGCAACAAGCATCCTATATCCAATTTGCCCAATGGTACAAAGCTATCGTTGGAAGAATTGTGCCGTCATTATCTAACGTATTTCGATTTCAATACACTAATCCCAATGCCTGATGGCCTGGACATTGAGTCCGATATTAACACAGGGCCAGGACAAATACTGTATCAGGCATATCAAATTTTTCCGCGTATTTTAGCAGTCCGAATTACCCAAGCAATGTATTTTGAGGATATATTTGTTGCTGGATCTGAAAAAGAGATACGCAGCCAGTATGATGCTATCGTTCGCCAAATCGAACAAATTGAACTCAATGAAAATGACCCTTATTATGCGGCAGAGATTGGACAGAAATTAATGGATCTGTATCTTCCGGTAATTTCTCATTTTGGATCTTATAGATGGAAACCTTCAAAGTGTCCAGAAATAGACTATTTTGAGCCTTTTTCCATACTCACCTCTGTTGCAGACAAAATGAATCTTATAAGCAGAATAAAAAAAAGCTTGAATATCACCTCACTCAATCCTTTGTCCCTCTTGGACTTTCTTGAGACAGAAGACGGAAAGTATTTGTTCGCTCTAGGAGAGAAATGCTGTTCAAATATTCAGAAATATGGATATGCTACTTCCACTGACTGGCAACTTGCAAAATGGGGAACAGAAAGCAACGCAATTGGGACAATCGTGGATTGGGAAGCTCGGCAGATTTCTTTTCAAACATCGGTGAATATGCCGTTGCCAGTCGCATTTGTCCTGCATAAAACATTCCCTGACGTGGAGTTTGAATGGAAATATTCGGATAATAAGTGCGGCGTCAACGCTGGAATTGCTGTCAGCAAAAATGGAGAGTATATGTCCCACAGATTTGTAGATCATTCTGAAGAAGCCCGTAATACCTATAAAGAATGCTATGATATAGACAAAAGCCTAGCATTTATGGAAACGGAAATGAATATAGATATGGAAATAGAATTTCCATTTTAAGGTGTTTTTGTACAGTGCTGGAACAAGATCAAATGTATAGATAAGGATGAAGCCGGCAAATGGACTCATTTGCGACAACTGCCCGCATCCCTGCGGCTGGGAAACTGCGGCATGGAAAATGAGTGGAGGCGAATACGCCGGATAGCAGAAAAATAGGGGAGAGGCTGTTCTGTCATTTTGACGGAGCAGCCTCTTTTTGTGGTCTCTGATTTTCCTGTTTTAGTTGTACAAATGTAGAAACTATTGCCGTTTTTCAGATATTCAATATATCTTTGGCTTCCTGTACTGCCGTCAGAAATTCGTTCCAGTCATCGGGAGAGAAATGGATCGCACTGTTGGAAGAAATTTTGATTTCATCACGGCTGACAATGACAACCATCTGAGTTCCAATAATTGTCTTTCGAATTTCTACCCGTTCATTTGCGCCACGAATATGTTTTGCTTTCCAGCGATACATATCCTCTTTGGACATATTGGGGACATAAGTACCAGGAACTGCACCGTCTGCACAATACATTATGTTGTGTTCATCCGCAGATCGAATTTTCTTTGGAATATCGAAATTCAAGATTCCCATATTTTTTCTC
>CAMWQV010000520.1 GCA_947176425.1 uncultured Clostridia bacterium | reverse complement strand
CTTTTCTTTGTTGGATTTTTTGTTAACAGTTTGTTTACTCGTTCAATTACCGTGACTGTCCTGATAAATTCATACTCATAAGTTTCAAAATATTTGTTCCAAAATCCTCTTGCTGTCGGATTTGCCGTTCCATGTTCAACCCATTCATATTCTACATGATTTGCTTTCAGCTCTGTATCGAGATAGTGCAGCAACGCTTGCGCTACTTTTTTCCCTCTATACGCAGGTTCTACATATATCTCTCCGACATTAAAAATCTGTATATCGGGGAATAAATACTTCATATTTTCCGAATTAGCTTCAATCAAACCAATGATTCTGTTTTTATCTTCAGCAATAAATACTTTGGTGTCTATATCTGTGAAAAATTCTCTGTAAACTTCCTCTGTGAACTCATTACCCGGATAAAAAACAGGACTTTTCTGAAGATGACGGATTAGTTGTGATAATAATCCCCATATTTCTTTCCATTTTTGTTTGATTTCGTTTTTACTTACTTCTCTGATCCTATATTTTGAGGTATGCTCTATTTCTTCAATACGGCGTATACCCTTTTCAGACTGAATCCCAAACTGCATCAAAGAAAAAAGCTTTTGCGTTTCTTCATCACACGCATATAATCGGACAGAAAAATGCACTTTTTTATCACAAACAATCATTTCAGCTAAATGTTGAAAAAGATATCCTATTGTCTTTACTGGATTTTTACCAGTTGCCCCATATCCCCATATAGGAATATCACAGTAAATTTCCCCGTCATCCCGAAGGGTGTATAAAAGATAGCCGCAGCAATCATTATCCTCGAATCCAACAATTCCCCGCATTTCTTCAAATTTCTCTTTGAAAAATGATTCAAAGCTTTGTTTAGACATTTTTACAAGCCAGTGATGCTTTTCTGTTTCTTCGAGGTATTTTTCATAGGCTATACCGGCAATTTTACTGTAAAATTTTCCTATAGTACTTGTCATTTTCATTGGATTTACTCCTCCAAATTTTTTACTAAAAACAGTTATCCAAAGCAGTTCAGGAGTCGAAGAAAACAAATAGAGCGATTTTACTATAATTTTAAGGAGGGCAGCCGTGAAAAAAGCTAGTAACGAGGATGTCCGGCTGGGACGGTTTCTCAGCTTGGTATTGCGCCACAATCCCCAAGCGGCAGGCATTACGCTGGACCAGCATGGCTGGGCAGATGTCGAAGCGCTTATACAAGGTGTCCGCAAAACGGGCCGGAGTATCGACCGGGTCACTTTGGAGCGGATCGTCCGGGAAAATGACAAGCAGCGGTATATTTTTAATGATACACATACAAAAATCCGCGCGAATCAGGGACATTCCATCCAGGTCGATATCGAACTGCGTGAAGCCGAACCGCCGCAGGTCCTTTATCATGGTACATCGACCCGCGCTTATCCCTCAATTTTGCAGGAGGGCATCCGGAAAATGTCGCGGCAATACGTCCATCTGTCCGCTGATTTTCAGACGGCTATGTCTGTCGGGAAACGCCACGGGGTCCCAATAGTCATTACGATTGACGCCGCCGCCATGCGTAAGGACAAAATCTCCTTCTTCCTTTCTGAGAATGGGGTCTGGCTCTGCGGGCATGTGCCGCCGGATTATTTTTTATCTACATGAGGAGGATTCTATGACAAAAGTCTGCGTTTTTTCGGATTCCCACGGTTTTCCGGACCACATGATCCTGGCGATCTCGCAGGAAATGCCGGAGTATGTTATTTTTCTTGGGGACGGTGAACGGGATATGGAACGGGCCGAAAAACAGTTTCCGGCGGCTGCGTTCCTGCACGTCTGCGGAAACTGCGACCGCCATTCCGCCGCGCCGGTCGTTCTAAATACGGAAATAGCCGGCAAAAAGATTTTTGCGACCCACGGACACCACTACAAAGTGAAATATGACACATCCTATTCAACGCTCTGTTATGCGGCTATGGAAGCAGGCGCGGATATTGTTCTGTTCGGACACACGCATATTCCCTATTATGACAGACATCTGGGCATGGATATTATGAATCCGGGTACGATCTCCCGCATTTCCAGACCGACTTATGGAGTGCTTGAGATCGGTTTTGGAAAAGTATCGGCTAAGATCAAAACCGTTTCCGCTTAGAAAGAGCTGATGGAAAGGGACGCGTCATCCTCGCCCTTTTCGATGGAACGGATGGTCATATCATATCCCAGACTGTCATTTACTGTGATATGGACGGTTTCCCCGGCTTTCCGGCCCAGCAGAGCTTTACCTACAGGCGATTCTTTGCTGACCAGGCCCTTGGCGGCGTCGGCCCGCAGTGTGGTGACAAGACGGAATGTCATCTCTTTTTTCAGCTTTTCGTTGAATACCACAATCGTATCGAACAGTCCTACACGGTCTTCATCGGAACCGGCGGAGATGACTTTTGCCGTGCTGATCATGCGTTCCAGATAGCGGATGCGGCTCTCGTTGCGGTTTTTTTCCTGTTTCGCGCACTTGTATTCAAAATTTTCGCTGAGGTCCCCGAAAGCACGGGCCGTCTGGACATCTTTAATCAGCTTGGGGCGCAGTTCCTGAATGCGGTAGTTGATCTCCTCCTGCATTTTTTGGATATCCACTGCTGTCAGTTCATCATACATGATATATACCTCGCTTTGCGTTTTGATGATATAAAGCAAATGATGACCGTTTCGGAGAAAAATTTCCATAGGCAATCTGTACAGATTCTGCGGCTGTTTTCAAAATAATGATGTTTGTTTTGCCCGCTTGATGGAGGAATTGGGATAATACCGGCAGTTCCGCCATAGATATACCCAGGGTGACTGTTTCACCCGGACTACGGCTGCGGGCCGCATATGGAGGTTGCTATGCTGGGATATATCATCTATGGAGACGGCCCTAAAAAGCCGGAACTGGGCGAAAAGCGGCTGTCTGGAGGGACATTTGTCACGCTGCGTATGGGGGCCCACCCGAAAGGACCGTTTGCCGTCAGGCGCGCCCTGCGGGGAGTGAAAAAAATGCGGGAAGCCGGTGTCCGTACCGCGGTGTTTCCGGTGGATTTTCCCTACACCGCGCTGTTTATCCGGCACGGTATTTGTCCTGTGGATACCTTGCCTCTGCGC
>CAMWQV010000519.1 GCA_947176425.1 uncultured Clostridia bacterium | reverse complement strand
ATGTTTAATAATCTTTATATTGCGAAATTTTCCGAATAATCAACGAATTTATAGCTAATAAGTTTCGTAATTTGCAATATCGTTTGTGGGCCAAATTCAAAATAAACCCCAAATAAACCCCAACCATAAACCCCCGCCATTTTCCAACAAAATCAGCCACCAGCGGTATGCTATACTCCGGCTAAAGGAGACCGGCTTATGAGGATTTTGCGATCCATCCGGTTCGGCAAACTGAGGTGGATAAGGCAGGCCCGGACGTTCTGTGCGTCCGGGCTTCTGCTTTCAGATAGTTTCGGAACCGCCCTCGCGCTCCCTCACAATTACCTCAAGTCCGGTCTCGTTGATCTTCCTGAGTATCCGCTGCGCTATTTCAATGTTCCCGTCTTTGATGCTCTCCAGCAGGGAGTCCAGCGCAAATGTCTCTTTGGTTGTAGCCGCTTGATTTTTCATTGTCTTGTCCTCCGTTTTGTTTGTTTCCCCTTTCGGTGTGTACATATTCGCTCTAAATGTGATAAATAGCAAGTTGTTTCTGAGCATATACTACACAAAGTATAGTGGCTGAAACTGTGTATTATTTTCAAAATCCCAAACGTTTGGGATTTTACAATATGGACCAGCGGGCTGGCAGTTATTTGGTATAAGTCACACTTGCTTATAGCAAATTTGTATGGCAATATGCAATCATGCTAAAGCACCAAAACATAACAAAAACGGAGGTAACTCAAAATGAACTGTGACAAGTGCTGCGGAAACTGCAAGTGGAAGTATATTGAAGGCGGCGAACTTGATTGTTCCGAGATGCCTAATAACGGTTCTTGTCCATATTGGGAAGAAGTGGAGTAAACCGAAACGAGGGGCGGCTGGCGCAAGCTCAGCTGCCCCCCCAGTCTATAGGCGGCTTGAAAATAGAAAAACGCACCGGCCACGCCGCCGCTGTCGCTGGCGACAAAGGGCCTTTGCAGTTGCGGTTGGGTAAAACTTGTTGCCCCGACAAGCCCGCTCAGCGGCCCCGTAAGCGGCAACTGGGCCTTTCGGCCCAGCCGCCGGTCGCCGCTTATCGGCATTCCCACTCAAGCTCTGCGCAGGCGGCGTATCCGTCCCAGAACCTTGCGTCATCGTCGATGGTTTCGTATTCGTAGCGAATCCCGACCAACTCTTCAAAGGCGGTGTTCTCCTCGGCTGCGGCTTCCCTTGCGAACTCCTCGGCGTTTTCCTCGACCCAGGCTTCGAACTCGGAATCCGTCATGTCCTCGTTTTCGACCTCTGTTTCGTATTCCCAGTCTTTGTCCGCCCAGGTGATGACCGCTTTGGAAATCCGCTCATCTTCGTTCCAGCCGCTCTTGCTTGCCCTTCTCAATGCCTGTGCGTAAGTAATCATTTTTCTTTCCTCCGTTTTGTTTTGGTGTGTTTTTCCTTTCGGTAGTGTATTAATCACTCTAAACCGATAAAATAGCAAGTTAATTCTAAATGAAAAGTACACAATTTTTTCCTCAGTACTTTGTGTAGTTTATTCTCAGAAATGACTTGCTATTTACCGCATTTAGAGCGAATATGTACACACCGAAAGGGAAAACCACATTTTGAAAACGGAGGAAAACACAATGACAGACCAGACCAACGCCTACTTCCGGGCCATTGAACAGGCCAGCAACGAATCCCCCCTTACCGACGGGCAGCACAAAGCTTACATTTCCTGGTTCAACAGCTTCAGGAGCCAGAGCAGCACCTTCGAGGTAAACGACCTCCCCTGGCCCAGGGACATCCACGACTTCGTGGAAACCCTCCGGACCGCCGGAGTCGCCGAGTTTGCGGTCACTGAGCGCAGCACCGGCTTGATGGAGGGCCTCCACGGGCTGGCCGCCGAGGGCTGCACCATGCAGGGGCTTTGCACGGTGACCAGGAGCGAACTCCAGTGGGACGGCAGCGGCACCGCGGAGTACCAAGGCATCCTTTTCCGCACCTGACCTGCCACCGCAACCGAAAGGGCTCCGGCCCTTTTGGTTGTTTATTCACAGTTTCTGTCCTAGATATTTGTGTACTATATACCTCCGAATTAACTTGCTATTTTGCCGTTTTAGAGCGAATATGTGTATACCGAAAGGGAAAACAAAACGGAGGACTTGAAAATGACTCGCCAGAAGAAGGAAATCGAAAAAAGGATTCTTGAAATCCAGAGCTTCATCGAAGCGGACCAGGAACTGGGATGCGGCTTTTCTCCCGCCGGTGCATACGCAGATGCAGAACGTGAAAGCGATCAGCTTTTTGAGAAGCTCGCCCATTTGCGGCATTACGAGAGCGCCGAAGCGATGATGTTCGATTGCAGGGGAATATTCTAAGCAGGAACCGGCCCCGCCTCACAAAAAACAAAAAGGCCCATTGCAGTTCAGAACAATCCTGCAATGAGCCTTTCCTCTCACTATATGTTGGGGCTATTCTCGCTGCCGCTACCAAACTTAGCTTCTTTGTTTTCAAATGCTGCGAGTGCCTTCTGGACTTCCTTCATACTCTCCAGTATGGCTTCTGCTTGGTATACTGTCAAAGTCCGCTGCAGGAGGGTGTCCTCATGTTCCCCAGCGTCCTCCCATACTGCGCTCCACGCCTTTTTGACCCATTGTTCTGTGGCCTCTGTTTCCCGTTTAAGCCACTCCCGAAAGTCTCTGCATTGCTCTGGAGAAACAAACATTTTCACCGTCTCCTATCTCAAAAAATGAAAAAATTAAAAGGCGCAGCCAGAATCCTTACTCTGGCTACGCCTTGATTATAAACAAGGTAGAGTGAAAAATCAAGGAGGGATTAGAGGGATGTCTATTATATGCTGGGGCTATTCTCACTGCCGGTATTGTTCAGCTTAAATCCCGCAGCTTTGGTGGTGGCGTATACGATACCATCACCCGATTCACTGGTATTTTCCGCCCGGTTCTTATCCACAACACGGGCCAGCACGATAGAGAGGGCCGTACCTATAGGGGTAAAGACAACCGTATAGCAGGCCAGAGCGCCCGTGTATTGATAGCGGATACTCAAATAGGCCAGTACAAAGCCCCCTACAAGCCCCGCTGCCAATAGCAGAACCAGGAGCAGGGCCAGCGTATTAGTGAATCCAAGGC
>CAMWQV010000518.1 GCA_947176425.1 uncultured Clostridia bacterium | reverse complement strand
AGAAGAAACAATAGCAAACAGAATATAAATACCACTTTTATCTCCATAATAATAATCAAAAATCAAAGTCTCATTTCCATAAAACTTCATTGTTCCTTCGACAATTCCCTCAGAATTTTCAAGATAGACGTAATATCTGACGTCGCTGCGGATTGTAAACCACTGATCGCCTATATCTTTTAGTTCCATGTTCCCCAAAATCCCATAAAACAGCTCTTTTTCAGAGGATGTCAGCTCGAAAGAACCCAGATCATCTGTACCTGACGAATTTTCCAAAGTTTTCTGTATAGTTACTTTCGATATGTTATCCATTTGAATATAGCGGAGCAGTTCATTTCCCGAAATTGGCCTGTGATGTATACAAGTAAATCCCGCCGCGATCAATACAACCGACACAATCACAACGGCAATCACAAATCGTCCTCTTTTTTTCATGACACCATCCTTCTTCCTATCCTTTTTAATAATTTTATAGCCGCCGGACCTTAAAGTCAACTCTATCAGATTAAACCACAGGTTCAATGACAAACCGGAAGGAATCGTGTAAGATACAGACAAACAACACAGAGGAGTGATGACAGGGATGAATTTGAAAGACGCCTTCCGCGCCCAAAACAAGCTGATATCCGTCATGAACGAGGCGAGCTATCTGTTGCAGGACGACGGCAATCTGCTGAAAGTGAAAACAACCCATCTCCGCAGCAAGGTCATGCCCGACGCGCAGGATGCCGTAACGGAGGAGGCCGCGCCCAGCGAGTACGCCGGTCATCTGAACGAAGTAGCGGCATTTCTGATGTCCATGCTGGCGGAGCGGGAAAAACTGAGCGCGGCGATTTACGCGGCTAAGAGCAAGCTGCCGATGGACATGGACAGCGAAGTGGGTCTGAACCGGGTCCGGCAGACATTATCACGGGTATTCCGGCATATGACTTCCCTGCGGAACAGTGAAACAGTCATCAGCGGGGGCGGCACAGGCTACCGTTTCAACAGCGACGGGAATCAGGTGACCTATCTCTGCGACGCGAAACGGGTAAAAACCATCAATTTTGACCGCAACAAGGTCCGCGGGATGTCCGCCGAACTGAGCCGCAAAGCGGATGAGACTTCAACACAGATCGACCAGTGCTTAGTGAACGTCACCGTAGACTATGAGCTGCCCTTTGACATGAACGACAGCTTTGACGATATTCTGACAGATTTTATTGAGAAAGGTCAATAAACGCTGACCGGGTGCGGCGGGTATGGCGGAATCGAGAGACCGTGACGGCTGGTTCAGGCGCAGATGAATGATGATGCTGCGCAGTATGCAACATGTTTTTAATGCTGATTTGATTAGGGATCAAATTTTGTATTTCCTGCTGGGATTTTAGGAAATAGGAAACCGTTTCGCCCTGCGTCCCCGCGATCTACGCTCTATCCCTGACACGTTAGTTGTTATCTCTCAATCCGCCCAGTACGCTTCGTGTATGACAATTTTTTATACAAGTCGCCGGGACCGGAAAAACAGATCCGGTCTTGACGGATAAGGGTCTAAGCAGTTTCAACATTCTGCCATACCCGCCGCATCCGATTCCATCCCAAATAACCAAAACAGGGGGCAGCAGGCCGAAGCCTGCTGCTCTTTCAGGTTGGATGGGGGGACGGCAACTAAAATTTCGTTCATAGGTACATGAAAGAGGATACTGAGGGCATAGAGGTTGTCCACTGCGGGCAGACATTTTCCGCGCTGCCACTTGTAAATGGCCTGCGGTTCCTCAAAGCCAAAGTACCGCTGAAGGTCCCGAACCGAAAAGCCCTTCTCTTTCCGCAGCCGGAGGATATTCGCGCCCGTAGCCGGAAGGTCGATGACTGGGAACGGATGTACAGACATTTTGATTTTGCCTCCCTGGTCAGATTTCTGCTGTTCCAGCAGGGAATTTCAAGATAGATCATTTGACCGGAAAATGCAAGGGGTTTCCATGATTTGTAAAGAAATTGTTATATTCCATGCGGCCCGATAGATTCTGTACATTGACTTATTTATGCTGTGATGCTATGATGAACGTAAAATACCGTACATGGGGAGTTAAAATGATTATCTGGATAAACGGAGCTTTTGGCGTCGGGAAAACGCAGACCGCATATGAATTGCAGCGGAGAATGTCTGACGCATTTGTTTATGACCCTGAAAATGCCGGCTTTTTTATACGAAAAAATATTCCCCAACTGCTTCATAGAAACGATTTTCAGGATCATTCGATATGGCGGATTATAAACCGCGATGTACTGTGTTATATTGCGGAGCAGTATACAGGCAACATCATTATTCCTATGACGATAACAAATGACACATATTATCATGAGATAACCGACGTACTAATCGGAAAATTTGCAGTAAAACATATTATTTTATGTGCGGAAAAGAAGACAATACTAAAAAGACTCACGTCCAGATTTGAAGGGAATCAATCATGGGCAGCTCAGCAAATCGACAGATGTATCAGTGCATTTGATGAGGAGATTACAGGAGAAAAGATCTACACTGACCATATGAGTATTGAGCAGGTTGTGGAAAAAATTGCTGCACTCACTGGTATTGCTTTGAGGAAGGATACCCGAAAACCTTATCGGAAGATGATTGACAGAATCGTTACACAGTTTAGGCATATACGGTAAATTTTTTGAGGAGATAACAAAATGGAATATCATTTTCAGATCACACCAATGGACACAGAGTATCTTATTCCACAAGTCAGCCGTATGCTGGAGCGGCGGATAGAGCTGGAATCCAGAAAACAGTGTCCGGGACTGTGGAAAATAACAGACCGTCTCCGTGGCGCGCCCAGAATCACAGAGTCCGCCGCTGTAAAACGCAGAAAACGGATTAACATATGGGGCGTTGTTTTGCTGGTCCTGGGAATCATTCTCTTTGTCCCCGGATGTGTGGCCCCCCGCGACCTGTCTTTATTAGTGCCGGGCGGTTTGGGAATTGCGGCAGGTCTGGTCAGTCTGTTTGGACGCAGAGGGAAGAAAAAGAATCCGTTTGAGAAGCAGGCACGTCAGCTGCTGGCAGGGAAAAATCAAATTTCTAAAGGACAATCAGTGATATTTTTTCCGGACGGTATTCTGC
>CAMWQV010000517.1 GCA_947176425.1 uncultured Clostridia bacterium | reverse complement strand
CATATCGTCGTCGGGAACCGCAGGGCCGTAGTAAATCTGCCCCAGGAAATTTTCTTTGCCCACAATACCGATCAGATAGGTCGTATTCAAAGTGTCGAGCCGGAATACCCGGCAGGATTCATTGTAAGAAACAGGCATACCATCCTCCGTTTATAAATTGCTGCCGTTGGTGCGGACGATATCTGCATACCATGCCGCGCTGTCTTTGGGAATGCGCTGTCCGGTGGGATAGTCCACATAAACCAGACCAAACCGCTGGCCGTAACCCTCCGCCCACTCAAAATTGTCCAGCGCGGACCAGTGGAAGTATCCCCGCACATCTACGCCTGCCGCAACAGCATTGGACAGGCCGCGCAGATATCGTGTTGTGAAATCAACGCGCTGGGGATCGTGGACTTTGCCGTCCAAAAATACCTGGTCGCGGCAGGAAAGGCCGTTTTCCGTGATGTAGACTGGCAAACCGTACCGTTCCCAGATAAAACGGGGTCCCCACTCCATCGCCTCCGGTGTAATGGGCCAATCCATCGCCGTGCGGGGACCGCCCACCGGGTAGACCACTTCTTCCGGACCGTTTTCTCCCATACGTGCCGCCGTACCGTTATATATATTCATTCCAATAAAATCCAGCTTGTCCCGAATGGCATCCAGCGCCAGGGCATAGGAAAAATCGCGTACATCTCCAGGATCACGGAACATGAACGCTTTCGCGGCGTTCATGTCTTCCGGTCTGTCAGAAACCGGATACCATATGCCACCGGTAGAAGCAATTCCCACCTGATTGCCGCTGTCGATTGCATGGAGCGCGTCTGCCGCCATTTTATGGGCTTGATAGAAATTTTTCCAGCAGGTTTCCAGTTCCCCTGTACCCAGTTTCAAACCAGGCGCGTGTTCGCCGGTGCAGCAGCCCAGACCGATAAAGCACTGCGGTTCATTGAAGGAAATCCAGTGTGTCACACGGCCTTTGAAATGCTGCCCCATTTCCTCGGCATAGGCGGCAAAGGCCCACGAGGTTCTCTCATTCTGCCAGCCGCCTGTATTTTGCAGCGTCTGCGGCAAGTCCCAGTGGTACAGCGTCACCCAGGGAACGATTCCGGCATCCAGCAGTGTGTCGATCAGGCCGTCATAGTACGCAATCCCCTCGCGGTTCCAGTCTGTGTCCCCGTTGGGCGCGACGCGGGGCCACGCAATCGAAAACCGATAGGCCCCCATACCCATCTCTTTCAGTAGCGCCACATCTTCCCGCCAGCGGTGAAAGCTGTCCGACGCCACATCGCCGGTATCGCCGTTTTTGATTTTTCCGGGGGTGTGGGAGAATACGTCCCAGCTGCTCTCGCCCCGTCCACCTTCCTTCGCCCCACCCTCGACCTGGTAGGACGCAGACGCCGCGCCCCATAAGAAAATTTTCGGAAACTGTGCCATTATTTTTCCCCCCTGTTCATCAATTCATCTGCTGCCTTAGTCAGCTTTTCCAAACTCCTGATGGCATCTTCCTCACTTGTGCCGCGCACGGACAGATACAGTTTCAGCTTCGGCTCCGTGCCGGACGGACGGACAATCACCTTGCTCTGACCCTCCAGCCGGAACTCCAACACGTCTGACGGAATCAGCCCGGTACCCTCCGCAAGATAGTCCGTCATTCCTGCCACTTTCCGTCCGGCAATTTCCTCCGGGGGTGTGGTGCGCAGAGATGCCATTAGAGATTCCATAGCCTTCATACCGTCCTGACCTTCAAAGGCTTTGCTGAGCAGTCTGTTCCGATAAAACCCGAATCTTTGATATAAAGCGTTGACTGCCTCTAAAAGCGTCATGCCCTGTCCACGATACCACGCCGCGCACTCACAGGCAAGCATAACTGCATTTACTGCATCCTTGTCCCGCACATGAGAGCCGGACAGATAGCCGTAACTTTCCTCAAAGCCGAAAAGATACCGTTCCTTCTCCCCTGCGGCTTCCAGCAAGCCGATTTGTTCACCAATATATTTGAATCCAGTCAGCGTCCTCCGCAGTTCTACACCGTAAGCCTCCGCCACCGGCGCAGCCATATCTGTGGAAACAATGGTCGTCACAGCTACAGGATGTTCCGGCAACGTTCCTTTCTCCTGACGGCTCCGGCAGAGATAGTCCAGCAGCAGCACGCCCATTTCATTGCCGGTAATCAGCCGGTAGCCGCCCCGTCCGTCGGGGACCGCCGCGCCCATACGGTCACAGTCCGGGTCTGTGCCAAGCATCAAATCAGGATGGATTTTTTCGCACAGAGCCAAACCAGTTTCCATTGCCTCCCGGATTTCAGGGTTGGGATAGGGACAGGTGGGGAAATTCCCATCCGGCGCTTCCTGTTCCGGTACAACAGTTAATTCCTTCACGCCCATTTTTTCCAGCAGTTTTTTCACACACTCCAGACCGGAACCGTTCAGCGGTGTATACACCAGTTTCAATGCCGACACATCGTTTCCCGGACGCAGGGCTAAAACTGCGTCTACAAAGGCGTCCAGACAGCTATCTGAAATATACTGGATGCGGCCTGCGGAAAGCGCATCGTTCAGATCATCCAGCTTCACGCCGTCAAAGCAGTCCACTTTCTCCATCGCCTTCAAGATCTTCCCGGCGGCCTCCGGCGTAATCTGGCACCCGTCCGCGCCGTAGACCTTGTAGCCGTTGTACTGGGCAGGGTTATGGCTGGCGGTCACGCACACGCCTGCCCCGCAGCCCAGATACCGTACCGCCCAGCTCAGGGCCGGGGTCGGTTCCAAACGGGGATACACATGGGCAGTGATTCCGTTGGCAGACAGAACACGGGCGGTTTCCTGCGCAAAAAGTCGGCCTTTGATGCGGCTGTCATAGGCAACAGCGACCGATTTGGGCAGGTCCGAGGCGTTCAGATAATTTGCCAGTGCCTGCGTCGCCCTACGGACAGTGTAGATGTTCATACGGTTGGTTCCCGCGCCGATTACGCCGCGCAGTCCGCCAGTGCCGAAAGCCAGATGACGGTAAAAACGGTCGGATACCGCCGTCTCGTCTTCCTGTATATCTTTCAGCTCCTGAATCAGATCAGGGTCATCAGAAGCCCGTTCCAGCCAGCGTTCCAATTCTTCACCATAGGTCATGATAC
>CAMWQV010000516.1 GCA_947176425.1 uncultured Clostridia bacterium | reverse complement strand
ATGCGCGGCTATCCTAAACAGCGGAGGGCCGAGGTATGGAAGAAGGATACTGGAAACTGTTTTGGGAGACGGGTTCCGCCGTTTTTTACCTGATGCATCGGGACGGCGGCCAGACGTAATAACAAACCCTGCGGTCAGGGCCGCGGGGCTACATAATCGGAGGTGTCGTGATGGCGCAGCAGCGAACTGTGCTGAATGGAATCGTTCTGCGGGATACGGATACCCGCGAGAGCGATAAAATCCTGACCGTGCTGTCTCCGGCAGGGAAATTATCCGTGATAGCGAAAGGCGCGCGGGGCCGTCAGAGCCGCCTTGCCGCCGCCGCCCAGCTGCTGGCGTATTCCGAACTGACAGTCACCGGCGGAAGAACCTGGCTGTATCTCGCGGAAGCCGCCACGATTGAACTGTTCGCGGGGGTGCGGCAGGATATCGAACTGTTAAGCCTGGCCAGTTATTTCGCGGAACTGACGGAGGCGGTAACGGATGAAAATATGGAGTGCGGGGAAATTCTGCGGCTGCTGCTGAACGCGCTGTACGCCCTGGGCGCGCTGAAAAAACCGCAGAAGCAGGTCAAGGCCGCTTTTGAGCTGAAACTGATGTCTCTGTCCGGCTTCGCGCCTCTGGCGGACTGCTGCGCGGTGTGCGGGCGGACGGACTTGCGGGAACCCGTTTTAGATGTGGCAAACGGCGTCGTGCGGTGTCAAAGATGCGTTCTGCCGGAACGCGGGCGGAGCGTGCGGCTGACCGGCCCCGCGCTGGCGGCCATGCGGTATATTTTGTACGGAGACGAGAAGCGGCTGTACAGTTTCCGGCTGCCGGAGCAGGATTTGCAGTCCCTGGCCAGCGCCGCCGAAGCGTATGCTCTGGCCGCTCTCGACAGAAAATTTCGGACGCTGGATTTTTACCGTTCCCTGCGTCCGCTTGACAGAAAGGAACAAAAATAGAGTATACTATGAGTGAATTATTTGAAAAATCGATCCGAACCCTGGAGCTTCCGGCGGTGCTGAAGATGCTGTCGGAACAGGCGAGCAGTCAGGAAGCCAGGGACCGGGCGTTAAAGATCGTGCCGCAGACCGATCAGGAGGAAGTGCGTCGCCTGCAGGACGAGACCGACGCCGCGCGGGATATGCTCGGCCTGCGGGGGAGTCCGGCTTTTTCGGGCATCAAGCCCGTTGCCGAAAGCCTGTACCGCGCGGACCACGGCGGCGCGCTGAATACGCGGGAACTGCTGGACGTGGCGGGGGTCCTGCGCTGCGCCCGGCGGGTGAAGGACTACCGGAGGGACGAGAGCGGCCAGACGGCAATTGACCATCTGTTCCGGTCCCTGCGCGGAAACCGCCATCTGGAAGAACGGATTACAACAGCGATTCTGGACGAGGACGAAATCGCGGATACCGCCAGTCCGGAGCTGGCGGATATCCGCAGGCATAAGCGGAATGCCGCCGCAAAAGGACGGTCGATTTTGCAGAAGATCGTGTCGTCCCAGAGCTACAGCAAAGTATTGCAGGAAGCCATTATTACACAGCGGGACGGGCGGTTTGTCGTGCCGGTAAAATCGGAGTTCCGGTCCAGTATGCCGGGGCTGGTGCATGATGTCAGCGCCAGCGGCGCGACCATCTTTGTGGAACCCATGGGCGTCGTGCAGGCGAACAACGAGTTAAAAGAGCTGGAGGCAAAGGAAAAAAAGGAGATTGACCGGATTCTGCGGGAACTGTCCGCGCTGGCCGCCGGATGCTGCAATGATATCCTGTCCGACTACAACCTGCTGGTGACGCTGGACCTGATTTTTGCGCGGGGACAGCTGAGCTATAAAATGGACGGAAGCCGTCCGGAAATCCGGCGGAACGGCAGCGTGTATCTGCGCCGCGCCCGGCATCCGCTGCTGGATACCGGACGGGCCGTGCCGGTTGATATCGAACTGGGGCAGTCCTTTGACACGCTGGTCATCACGGGGCCGAACACCGGCGGCAAAACCGTCAGTCTCAAGACCCTGGGGCTGCTGACGCTGATGGCGCAGTGCGGCCTGCATATCCCGGCGGCGTCGGGGAGCGCGGTGAGCGTGTTTGACCGCGTTCTTGCCGATATCGGCGACGAGCAGAGCATTGAGCAGAGCTTATCCACATTTTCCGCCCATATGGTGAATATCGTTCAGATTCTGGACGAGGCCGACGGTCACAGCCTGATTTTATTCGACGAGCTGGGAGCCGGTACCGACCCCGTGGAAGGCGCGGCCCTTGCTATCGCCATTATCCAGCAGGCGCGGGACCGGGGGGCAAAAATCGCCGCCACGACCCACTACGCTGAACTGAAAACCTTTGCCATGACCACGGCGGGAGTGGAAAACGCAAGCTGTGAATTTGACGTGGAGACACTGCGGCCTACGTACAGGCTTCTGATCGGGATTCCCGGAAAATCCAACGCCTTCGCAATTTCTCAGCGGCTGGGACTGGACGCCGCCGTGATCGAAATGGCGAAAGCGCAGATGAACAGCGAATCCATTCGGTTTGAGGATGTTCTGACGCAGCTGGAAGAAAAACGGCAGCGTCTGGAGAAGGACCAGACGGAGGCGGCGCGTCTGCTGAACCAGCGGGAGAGCGACGCGAAAAAGGCGCGGGAGGTCCGGGAGCAGATGGAGCGCGCCAAAGACAACGCCCGTACCCGCGGGGAGGCGGAAGCGCGGCGGATCATACGGGACGCCAAGGCGCAGGCGGACGCGGTATTTGAGGAGCTGAACCGTCTCCGGAAAGCCCAGGAGAAAAATATGGACTGGCAGGGCCTGAACGACGCCCGCGCCGCGATTCGCGGACAGCTGAACCAGGCCGAGGAGGAACTGCGTTTTCAGCAGGAGGCAAAGGAGCCGGTCCCCGCACCCAGCCGGCCAATTCAGGCAGGCGATTTGGTGGAGTTCAGCAAAAAGCAGGCCGTTGTGACCGCCGTCAGCGGGGAACGGCTTCAGCTGCTGGCCGGAAATATGAAGCTGACCGTCAAAGCCAGCGATGTGCGGCTGATTGAAGAAGCGGCAGTCCGGGAGAAATTAGAGGGCATGCGGCCGGTCGCGGTGCGTACGAGCGTGGCCGGGGCAGGGGCCGCCGTCACGGGACTGGTCTTCCG
>CAMWQV010000515.1 GCA_947176425.1 uncultured Clostridia bacterium | reverse complement strand
CTAACACTATAAAAATATCATCCATTCTTACCGCGACCTGCCGAAGCTGTATAACCAGTGGTGCAGCGTCCTGCGCTGGGAAAAGACCAGCCGTCCGTTCCTGCGCCACCGTGAATTTCTCTGGCAGGAAGGCCACACGATGCACTCCACGGAGGAGGAAGCCCGGGAAGAAACTATCCGTATGCTGAACGTTTACGCGGATTTCTGCGAAAACGTGCTGGCTATGC
This sequence comes from uncultured Clostridia bacterium, assembly GCA_947176425.1. GTDB lineage: Bacteria > Bacillota > Clostridia > Oscillospirales > Oscillospiraceae > Pelethomonas. Next base: position 2,886 of record CAMWQV010000515.1, on the reverse strand, counting down.
CTGTGACCCGCGGGCGCAAAACGGATAAAGAAAAATTCAACGGCGCGGAAGAAACCTACTGCGTCGAGTGTATGATGCACGACCGGAAAGCGTTACAGGCCGGTACGAGCCACTATTTCGGCGACGGATTTGCCCGTGCTTTTGAAATCACGTTTACCGGTACTGACAACCAGCTCCACTACCCCCATCAAACCAGCTGGGGTGTTTCCACGCGTTTGATCGGCGGCATTATCATGACCCACGGCGATGACAACGGCTTGGTTCTTCCCCCCCGCATCGCGCCGGTGCAGGCGGTCGTCATCCCCATCGCCCAGCATAAACCCGGTGTCCTGGACGCCGCAGGTGAACTGCTGAAACGGCTGCAAACTGCCGGTATCCGTACAAAAATGGACAGCAGCGACAAAGCCCCCGGCTGGAAGTTCGCGGAGTATGAAATGCGCGGCGTGCCTCTCCGTATCGAAATCGGCCCGAAGGATATGGAAAAACAACAGTGCTGCATCGCCCGCCGGGATACCGGTGAAAAGGCTTTCGTTCCCCTGGCCGAATTGGAATCCGCTGTTGCCAAGCTGCTGGATGATATCCACCAAAATATGTTTGCTATGGCAAAGAAAAATCTGGAGGACAATTCCTTTACTGCGGAAACGCTCGATCAGGTAAAAGAAATTACTTCCCGTATCGGCGGCGGATTTGTCCACACCAAATGGTGCGGAGAACTGTCCTGTGAACTGGCAATGAAGGAACAGGCCGGAGTTACTTCCCGCTGTATGCCCCTGAAACAGTCCGGTACGACAGGCAAATGCCCCGTCTGCGGCAAAGACTGTACAACGGATATTATTTGGGGTATTGCTTATTAAATTGTATCATATATTAAGGGAACTGTCTCAAAACGAGGCAGTTCCCTTTTTTATTGTTTTCACCAAATATTGAGCAGCATCATAACTCCCGGCACCCAAGCGGTGACGACGCCCTCAAAGACCTGCAAATAAGGAACAAACTTCCCCAATTTCACACCCAGGACATCCTCGACGAAAGCCGTCCCCCAAAGGACCGCCCACAGATACCAGATTGCCGCCCATCTCCAATCCGGCGTGATTCCCAGCGCGGCGTTTCCTAAAAATCCCTCTACCGTGCCAAAAACAGCCGCATTGACCGCCACGAATCCGGAAAACCAAGCAAACGGGACCGGATCAAGTTTCAGCAGCTTGCTGAACGCCACAAATAAATAAGTAAAACAGAACAGCAGGCCGGTCCCGGCAGCGTAGTAATTTCCCTGGACCAGATTCACAAAATTGATGAACAGGGACAGTCCGCCGGTCAAAATATTCATGACCGCCGCGGACTTCCCGTCTACATTACAGAGCGTACAAACTCCGTTATTTATCAGCACAATGCCCACGAACAGCAGACAGACACCTAACATACTGTATTTCCTCCCTGCTCTGCGCTCACCAGATAACGGTTGCGAAATAATCATCAACCGTCTCTGCACGCCGGATCATCTCTACAGAACCGTCCTCATGCAGCAGCAGTTCCGCCGAACGCAGCTTGCCGTTGTAGTTGTACCCCATGCAGTGGCCATGCGCGCCGGTGTCGTGGATGACCAGCAGATCACCGCGGTCAATCTTCGGCAGTTTGCGGTCCACTGCGAATTTGTCGCAGTTTTCGCACAGCGCGCCTGTCACGTCATAGGTCTGGTCACAGGGCGCGTCCTCTTTGCCCATGACGGTAATATGATGATACGCGCCGTAAACAGCGGGACGCATTAAATCGGCGGCGCAGGCGTCTACACCGATATATTCTTTATAAATGTGCTTCTCATGAATCGCTTTTGTCACCAGACAGCCGTAGGGCCCCAGCATAAAGCGTCCCAGTTCGCTGCACAATTCTACATGACCCATTCCTGCGGGTACGAGAATTTCCTCATATTTTTGACGCACGCCTTCGCCGACTATATTGATATCAATAGGCTCCTGTTCCGGCAGATACGGAATGCCGATTCCGCCGGACAGGTTGATATGGCAAATCTCACAGCCTGTTTCCTCTTTCAGCTCTGCCGCCAGCCGGAATAAAATTCCCGCCAGCTCCGGATAGTATTGATTTGAGATGGTATTGGACGCTAAGAACGCATGAATCCCAAATCGTTTTGCGCCTTTTGCTTTGAGGGTCCGGAACGCCTCTGTCAGCTGGGAGCGGGTCATGCCATATTTCGCGTCGCCGGGGGTATCCATTACCTGAAATCCCTCTTTGCTCTCCCCCAGCGTGAACACGCCGCCCGGATTGTACCGGCAAAAAACCGTCTCCGGGATATGACCGATTGACTGCTCCAGAAAATCGACATGGGTGATATCATCCAAATTGATTATCGCGCCCAAGCGGTCCGCTAACTGAAATTCTTCCGCCAGCGTGTTATTGGAAGTAAACATGATATCATGACCGCTGAAACCGCATTTTTCCGCCAAAATCAATTCGGTCAGGCTGGAGCAGTCCACGCCGCAGCCGCACACTTTCAGCAGTTTCAAAATCGCGGGCGTGGGCGTGGCCTTAACCGCAAAATATTCTTTGAATCCGGGGTTCCAGGAAAACGCCCGGTTCAAACGGTCTGCGTTGTCCCGAATGCCCTTTTCGTCGTAGAGATGGAACGGCGTAGGATAATGGGCTGTAATCGCCTCTAACTGCGCCTTTGTTACAAAAGGTTTCTTCATATCTGTATCCTTCTCATTAGAAATCTGCCGTGCCGACAGTGCGCGGATGGGGCAGCACGTCCCGGATATTGCTCACGCCGGTAAGATACATGACCATTCTCTCGAAGCCGAGACCGAACCCGGCATGACGGCAGGAACCGTAACGCCGCAAGTCGCAGTACCACCAGTAGTCCTCCGGGTTCAT
>CAMWQV010000514.1 GCA_947176425.1 uncultured Clostridia bacterium | reverse complement strand
AATGTTTCGAGCGGGGTCAAAGGACCTGAAAATTCAGGGACGGTTTTTAGAATCCGTTTGTTAACATAACGATGTGGAAAACTTTGTGGATAATGTGCAAAACTCAAGGCGGACAGGAGTTCGAGCCGATTTCAGATGCGTTATGACAACCATAAATCTGTCACTTTTTCGATGCTTATGTCCTTTTTTGTAAAATACCGTCGAATCGCCGGGATTGTGGAAAACACCGGAAGATATTCACACAAAGATACTGCTTGCGTTATTGTTGAAAATAGACTATGATATACACAATGCGCCCTCTATGCCGGGGGGCCGGAGAACATGAGGAGGCTTTGCTATGATTATCACACAGAAAAAGCCGGTTGAGGAGCTGCTGGGGATGCTGGAGGGCGTGACAAAAGTTGCCGTTATCGGCTGCGGACAGTGCGCGTCAGCCTGTCAGACCGGCGGCGAACCGGAGATTCAGGCAATGAAAGAGCTGCTGGAACAGCATGGAATGGAAGTGGTCGGGACCGTACTGCCGGACGAGTGCTGCCACAAACTGCTGGTGAAACGCGACACCAGGGCGATCAAAAACAGCGGCGCAGAAGCGGTTGTGTGTCTGGCCTGCGGCGACGGCACGCAGACTGTGGCGGATAATATTGCCCTGCCGGTCTACCCCGCCAATAACACCATGTTCCTGGGACAAGTGGAACGCGTCGGCATTTTTAACGAGTACTGCCGGATGTGCGGCGACTGCATTTTGGGATCAACGGGCGGTATCTGTCCAATTACAAAGTGTGCCAAAAGTCTGGTCAACGGTCCCTGCGGCGGTCAGAAAAACGGCAAATGCGAAGTGAATCCGGATAACGACTGCGCTTGGATTCTGATTTACAAACGTCTGGTAGAGCTGGGACAGGAGCATAAACTGGGCGAGACCCGGTCCGACAAGGGCTATTCCGGCGCTGCGTATCCCAGACGCGTCAACCTGCGGGAGAAGAAGTAAGGGGGGAACAGTCATGAGTTTGCTGCAAAAGACATTAGAAAGCGGCCGGTTTGCCGTGACCGCGGAAATGGCCCCCCCAAAGGGGTATGATTTTCAGGAACAGCTGGAGTCAGCGGCGCTGCTGAACGGAAAAGTAGACGGCGTGAATGTAACGGATATGCAGTCCGCCTGTTTGAAAGCGTCTTCCCTGGGACTGTGCATCCATCTGAAACAGGCGGGAATCGAACCCATCCTGCAAATGACGGGCCGCGACAGGAACCGTATGGCGCTGATGGGCGATATTCTGTCGGCGGCGTCCTTTGGAATCGATACGATGCTGGCCCTTACCGGCGACCACCCGGTTGTCGGCGACTGCCGGGACGCTAAACCGGTCTATGATCTGGATTCCGTCGGCATACTGCGGATGCTCTCGGAGATGGAAGCTTCCGGACAGGACTGCGGCGGCAATGCGCTGTCCGGAAACGCGCCTGTGTTTTTCAAGGGCGCGGCTGTCACGCCGGTTTATGAACCGCTGGTTTTACAGATTAACAAACTCCGCCAGAAAGTTGACGCCGGTGCAAAATACATACAGACGCAGGGGATCTTTGACCTGGACAGCCTGAAACGGTTTATGGAGGAAGTGGACAAAGCGGGCATTAACGTTCCGATTATGGCGGGGATTATTCCGTTGAAAGCGGCGGGAATGGCAAAGTTTATGAATGAGAACGTTCCCGGCATCGCGGTCCCGCAGGAGATGATCGACCGTTTGACAGACGCCGCCGCGGAGGGTAAGGAAAAAGGCGTCAAGGGCCTGCCTGCCAAGCTGGGAATGGAGATGGCCGCGGAAATGATTGCGAAAATTCACGATGAGCATATCTGTCCCGGCGTCCATATTATGGCGATCGGCGCGGAACGCAATGTCCCGAAGATTTTGGAATTGGCCGGAGTGAGATAAGAGCAAAAACAAATGCCAGACACTGAAACGTGTTTGGCATTTGCTGTTTGCTTGAAATAACTCTTGACTTTACAACGTCACTAAGTTATACTACAAATAACCCCATAAAGTGAGGTGATACGATTGGGGGACAAAAAAATGGGACGTCCTACTGATAACCCTAAAGTTATTACGCTGAAAGTATATTTTGACAAAGAAACAGCGGCAAAGCTTGACGAGTGTATTGAAGAACTTAAAGTGTCAAAGTCAGAAATTGTTCGGCGTGGTATCCATAAGGTGCATGACGATCTCAAGAAAAAATAATAGGAAGTGACGCTACACCCATCACAGTCTCACGCCACTTCCCAGCCGACTATTGCCTAAAAGCAAAAGCCATGCAAATATTATACCATGCGTCGGCTTCCTTTTCAAGCAATATCGGTAAAAAAAGAAAGGACGGTTGAAACGTGGAAAACATTTTGGAAATGCTGTACGACCTGCCGCGGGGTAAAACGCATGGCCCCGATTCACCTTTTGTCAGAGCGGCGCGCATCAAATGCGAAAATTTGGACTTACTCACCGCGTCTATGACGGACGAACAGAAGAAACTGTTGGATGCGTACTTTGAAGCTGACCGGAAAATTGAGGACATGATAAACTTTGACCGGTTCCGGTTTGCATTCCATTTTGGGGCGCAGATAATGGCAGAGCTGATAGAGGGCAAGAGGGACGTGCTATAGGGAATCCATGCCAATATCCTGAAGATTTAGTGGGATGAGTTGTAAATCGGAACGCTGGGAAAAACTCCCGGCGTTCCTTATTTTTTATTGGTTGCCTTTAATTCTTCCACAATAAGGGTAATAGCTTCTATTTGCTTGTCTGTCAGGCCATCAACATTGATTGCACGGTTTCCAGAAGCACCTAAAAGATAATCAGTACTGACGCCAAAAAGCCGCGCCATTTGAAGCAAAACGTCATACGGCGGATAATGTATTTCGTTTTCATAGGAACTGATTACTGACTTTGAAACGCCAAGCTGATTTGCTAAAGCAATTTGCGATATGTTGCGCTGTGAGCGCAATTCTTTTATTTTTTGTCCCATTTTCGGCACGTACACAACGATCCTCTCGCTTTCCTTGTAGTTCTTCCCCATTGTATAAAAATTATGGACAGTATTTCAGGACTTATTCCTGAAATACTTGACTTCTTTTCTTTATTCG
>CAMWQV010000513.1 GCA_947176425.1 uncultured Clostridia bacterium | reverse complement strand
ATCTTTGACGGTGACGGCTAACACGCCGGATTGAAGCCGGGTGCTGGTTATGTTTTCTTTGCCGCCTGCCAAAGATACCATTTGTTCCATCAGCTTTTGTTCATTCATCATGGGGACCTCTCTTTCTCAAGGGGTAAATCTATGCTCCAGACTGACGCGCGCCACCAGCCGGTTCATACAAAAAACAGGTATTATTTACTTTTTTCGCTTAGACGATTGATATGTATCATGAGATATAATAGTTCTTCATCCGTACAGGTCCAGAACCAATCTCTTTTGAAATAAGCCGCAATTTCCTGGACACATTGATAGATATCCGGATATGCCTGGGCGATCTGCCGTAGCATATTGACATCCATGTTTTCTAACTGTTCCCCGTCAGACATCCGCTGGATCAAGTAACGCAGATGCATTGTAAAGCGGGAGTAGTAAAAATTGTTCATATCTAAGGTAATTCCTAAATGCTGGGAAATAATGCGGTCAACATCTGTAAGAATCTCCGCAGCTGTCATGGTAGCTGTCATATCGCCGGATTCTGTCTCCGCATTGATTAGATGAAGCGCTACATTGATTGCCTCATCCTCCGGGAGACGGACGCCGGTTTTCAGAAATACTGTTTTCAATGCAGCCTGTCCCAAAGCATATTCCCGCGGATAAAGATGGGCTATGTCATAGGCTATGGGTGTTGTGATGCGAATGCCTTTTTTCTTCCTCTCAATGGCAAAATTCAAGTGATCTGCAAGAGTAAAGGGAAGGTTCGGATTTAATTCGCAATCCAGTTCAAACTCTGCCTGCTCTGCGATATCGGCACTGGCAAGGAGAATGGGCTGAGGAAGCTGCCCCGCAATCTCAAAATACTGAGGATTTACATCATAAAACGTTCGCTCAATTCTGGACAGGTCGGTCAATTCATAGGGTACATTGCGAAATCCGATACCCCGCCCAAAAACCACAAGTTCCTTCCCGTTTTGATCCAGGGCTAATGCAGCGTTATTATTGATCGCTTTTATAATTTTCACAGCATCACGCCCCTTTTTCAAAAAATAAACTCCTCAGATGCGCAACACAACCAAACCATCCCTCATCACACAGGGGACAGTTTGAAAAGTGGCGCCTCCGAGGAGTAACGCATTTTCTTATTGGCATGAGTTTACCACAATGATAATATATTGTCTATTGGCAAAACATCCAAAATCAAACATCTCCATTTGTTAAAAATATCCAATCAAAATTTCCCCATTTTGTCTTCAAGCAGGAGTGCGCTGCTTTACGTTACTTACTTAAATCATGAATATCACAACAGAAACGATAGTGCTGGTCAAGCCAATACAGGCTTCAAAGGGGATTAGTTTCATCCGCTCTTCAATCGTCATGTTCACCGCGCCGCCAGTGGCGTGAAAGAAGGAGCCGTGAGGCAGGGAATCCACCACGGTAGCGCCGGCGTGGACCATAGCGGCGGCGGACAGGGCCGACACGCCGGATGAGATCAATGTGGCGGCGAAAGTCTGTGACGCCACGGTAGCCCCGGCGGTAGTGGAGGCAGTGGCTCCGGCCATAAGGACTCCAGCCAGGGGAGCCAGCACAAAGGCGGGCATATTCATAGCCTCCAGAATATTGATAACATCATATTGCAGGGCAGAAGTCTTGATGATACCGGCGATGGTGCCGGTGCCGATGAGCAGCACAGAGACGCCCACAACCTTGCTCAGACCAAATTCCATGATGGAGACGGTGTTTTTAGCATGACCGGTGATCAGAATGCTCACCGCACCGCCTACAGGCAGGGCGATCAAAGGATCAATACTGATACCGGCGATGGGCCGCAGGGCCAGCAGAAAGATAACGACTACAGGCCCCAAAATGGCAGGAAGGAAGCCGGGTAAAGATTTGTCCGGCTGAGCCTCCAAATCACTCTCGCCGATAGCGCCGCCGGATTTTTTCGCCAGCATAGATGCCAGCAGAATGGTTACTGCCAGGGCAAAAATGGCAGGCACGGCATTTTCCAGCATCAGGGAGGTCAGATCCACACCAAACGCCTCGGAAGCGGCGATGGTGTTGGGATTGGGCGAAACGATATTGCCTGCTTTGCCGCCGCCGATCATGGCCAACAGAACCCCGCTTTTGGACAGCCCCGCTTTCTTCCCAATAGCCAGGGCGATAGGAGCGACAGTAATAACGGAGATATCAACGAACACGCCTACCGCACAAATAATCATAGCGGCGATGGAGATGGCGGCAACAGCCCGCTTTTCACCCAGCTTTTCTACAATAGTTTCGGCAATTTTCTCCGCAGAGCCGGTCTTAATCAGCGCCCCCGCCAAAATGCCGGAGGTCAGAATCCGCAGAACAGAGGACATCATGCTCTGGGCGCCGGAAACCATAGTGTCTACCGTCATAGCTAAGCCGCCCCCGCCGATTATGCCGCCGATAAGGGCACCCAAGATCAGGCTGTAAGCTGGCTGAACTTTCCGAACAATCAGTACGATAGAGACGGTCAGACCCAGCAGAGCCCCAATGGTGCTGAAGCTGTAATCCATTTTGCAGTCCCCCCTTTTTAAGCGTCCCGCCGCAGGGTCCTAATCAGGCGGAAAACCTGTTCCACTGCGGCAGTCATGTTCTGCTCCGCGCTGTTGTGATTCATAGCCTCCTGAAGTGTGACGATCCGCCGGAGAATCGGGAAGTAAGCGTCAATACCGCCGCCGTTGCAGTCACGAGCGTCCTCAGCTACAGAACCGGCAAATGCCAGTACTGGTTTGCCGTATTTTTTAGCGATGCCGGCTACACCGATGGGAGCTTTGCCCATGACGGTTTGTCCGTCCAGACGGCCCTCGCCGGTGATGACAAGATCGGCGTCCTTCACATAGTCCTCCAGCCGGGTTTCCTCCAGTACAATCTTGATGCCGGATTCCAGCACTGCATTGGTGAAGGTCAGGAAGGCGAAACCCAGACCGCCCGCCGCACCGGTGCCCGCTTGATTCTGGTTCGCTTTTGGGAAGGTTTTTGCCGCCAGCTTGGCATAATCGTCCAGCCATTTGTCCATCTGGAGAATCATAGTAGGTGTCGCGCCCTTTTGGGGACCATAGATGGCGCTGGCTCCATAGTCGCCGCATAAGGGGTTGGTC
>CAMWQV010000512.1 GCA_947176425.1 uncultured Clostridia bacterium | reverse complement strand
GTTCACGCAGGTCCTGTTTCCGCTCATCCCAGCAGCGGCGCAGCATGGAGATAAAATACTCGAACGCGTCCTCATTATTCTGGTACAGTTCGCAGTACAGCCATTTCAGTTCGTCATAGCGCAGGGCAAGCCGCCGGTCGAAATCGGTGGAGACATCTTTTACTTTTGCGGAATTTTTCAATTTAGCCATTACATGTTTACTCCTTCTACTTCTGATAAAGTGGGCATTGCAGGGATTGCACCGCTGCGGGAACAGGTAAGAGCGGCGGCACGGTTTGCAAAATCAATAATTTTTTCCAGTTCAGGACGTTCCAAGCCTTCCAGCGGTTTCTCACCCCGCTTGCAGAGCTGGGAAAGCACCGCTCCGAAGAACGTATCACCGGCTCCATTCGTGTCTGCGACCTGCACTTTAACGCCGGGGACCGTAAAACACTCATTTTTCCAGCGGCAGAAAGCGCCCTCACCGCCCAGCGTGACCAGCACCAGCGAGATATCGTTTTCTTCTGCAAGAATCCGGCTGCCTTCCGTTAGGTCGTTGGAACCGGTCAGCAGAGGCAGTTCCTCCTCGGAGAGCTTGATGATGTCCACAACAGACAGGGGAAGCGTCATCCACTCGACAGCGTCGCGTTCCGTGTTCCAGAGGGCGGGGCGGTAGTTGGGGTCATAGCTGACAAGCACGCCCTGTTTATGGGCGGTCCGCGCCGCGTGAACCGTAGCGTTTCGGGCAATGCCGCAGGTCAGGCTGACGGAGCCGAAATGGAGGATCTTGCTGTCAGTAATCAGCAATTCGTCCACCTCCTCAGGCATCAGGGAACAGTCCGCGCCGCGCACAAACTGAAAGCTGCGTTCTCCAGTACTGTCTACCGATACAATTGCCATTGTGGTATGGCCGCCGCCGGTACACATACGGGAAGAATCGACGCCGTTTTCGTCCAGGACGCTCTGCAAATACGCGCCGAAGCCGTCCTTCCCGACCTTCCCGATGAAAGCGGCGCCGGCCCCCAGGCGGGCGGCTGCGACGGCGACATTAGCGGGAGCGCCGCCCGGAAAAGCCGCGAACAGTGGGACATTCGCCTCATTTTTATCGAACTGGGTTAAATCTATCAAAATCTCTCCGATCGCGGTAATATCAGTCATGCTCAGATACCATCCTTTCCTGGCCTGTAATTTGCTTAGCTATCATAACAGATATTGACCGATTTGTAAAGCAAAAGTCCAGCCACAAAATAAAAAGCAATTTTTTGTCAGATTTGACAACAGCCTGTTCAATGGCTATAATAGACAGGCCGGTTCCATGAAATAAACATGAGAGAAAGAGGTGTCCGCAATGCACGAACAAAACCGAATTCAAAGCCGCAAAATGGCCCTCTGCGGCGTTCTGACAGCACTGTCCATTGTGATTCTGAGCGCGGGAAGCCTCATTCCGTCCGCCGCAGTTGCAAGCCCCATGCTGGCGATGATCTGCCTGGTCCCAATCCACTGCGATTACGGAACGAAAACCGCGCTGCTGGTTTACACGGCGGTTTCGATCTTAGCGGCGCTGCTCTGTACTGATAAAGAACTCGCGCTGTTTTATATCTTCCTGGGCTGGTATCCGGCGCTCCGACCCCATCTGCTCCGCTTTCCGCGTTTTTTGCAAATCCTGCTGAAATGTGCTGTTTTTACGTTTATGATGTTCATAATGTACGCAATGCTGATCTATTTATTCCGGATGCAGGCAATCGTTGAAGAATTTGCGGCGTATTCTGCGGTTATGCTGGCGTCGCTGCTGATTTTGGGGAACGTTTCGTTTCTGCTCCAGGACATGGTCCTGCGGCAGATGACCGCCCTGTACCAAAGACGGCGCAGACGGTGAGGCTTTTACAATTCAGGAGGTGTAAACGCAAAATGATGAAAAGATTGGCAGTATTCTTGGATTGGTGTTCTTGAAAAATATATTGATCTTGATGCATCTCCTGCTGACACCATCAGCCAAACCGAAGCTGAAGAATCGATTGGAGGAGAATCTTCTTGCCTTTTCCTGAAACAAATGTTAGAATAGGCACAAGAAGCAAAAAGGAGACTGCCCTATGCGCATATTGGGAATTGACCCGGGCGTAGCGACCATCGGATTTGGCCTGATTGAAGCCAGCCGCGCCCAGGTCCGTTTGCAGCGGTACGGCGTCATCACGACCCCCGCCGGACTGCCGCTTTCCACCCGCCTCTATCAGATTTCCCAGGACTTGTCCCAACTGCTGGAGACATTCCAGCCGGAAGAAACGGCTGTTGAAGAACTGTTTTTCTCAAAAAATATTACGACCGGTATCGCTGTAGCCCACGGACGCGGCGTGATTCTGCTGGAACTGGAACGGGCGGGCATTCCGGTCTTTGAATTTACCCCTATGCAGGTCAAACAGGCGGTAGCGGGCTATGGCGGCGCGGATAAAAAACAGGTGATGCTGATGACCCAGCGCCTGCTGAAAATGAAAACCATCCCCCGCCCCGACGATGCCGCCGACGCGCTGGCGATCGCGATCTGCCACGGACGCAGTGCCACCAGCCTGCTGAATACCGAGCGCGTTTTTGACCCGAAACGCTACGATACAAGATGATCTGGAGGACTATATGTATTACTATCTCTCCGGCACTGCCGCACATATCGAGCCGTATCTGGCGGTAATCGACTGCGGCGGTGTGGGGTACGCCTGCCGTACCACTGCCTATACGCTGTCTCAAATCAAAAAAGGCGAGAAAGCAAAACTCTATACATATCTCAATGTGAAAGAGGACGCCATGGACCTGTACGGTTTTGCCAGCCAGGAAGAACTGAAGCTGTTCCGGCAGCTGATCTCCGTCTCCGGCGTAGGGCCGAAAGCGGCGCTGGGGATATTATCGTGTAATTCCCCCGCCAATCTCGCCATGAGCATTATCACCGGGGACGAAAAAGCCCTGACTGCCGCCCAGGGGGTAGGGAAAAAAATCGCGCAGCGGGTGATATTGGAACTGAAAGATAAGCTCGCGAAAGGCCAGAGCATCAGCGCGTCCGGCGAGAATATTTCCGGTCCCGCAGTGACCATCATCCCGCAGGATAAACGCAGTGAGGCGTCCGCGGCGCTGGCGGTGCTGGGCTACTCCCAAGCAGAGATC
>CAMWQV010000511.1 GCA_947176425.1 uncultured Clostridia bacterium | reverse complement strand
GATAGAACCGCCGCCGATGCCCACTTTGATAAAATCCGCGCCTGCTTTTGCCAGGAACAAAAAGCCGTCTCTGTCAACGATGTTGCCCGCGCCGACTTTGACGCTGTCGCCGTATTTTTCACGGATAAAGCGGAGCGTCTGTTCCTGCCAGCAGGTATAGCCCTCCGATGAGTCAATACACAAAGCGTCCGCACCGGCTTCGATCAGCGCGGGCACGCGTTCCCGGTAATCCTTCGTGTTGATTCCCGCGCCGACCATATAGCGTTTCTGCGCGTCCAGCAGTTCGCCGGGGTTTTCCTTGTGCTGCTCGTAGTCCTTGCGGAACACAAAATACAGCAGCCGCCCGTCCGCGCTGATGATGGGCAGAGAGTTGAGCTTGTGGTCCCAGATAATATCGTTGGCTTCTTTCAGGGAAGTTCCTTCCGGCGCAGTGACCAGCCGTTCATAGGGGGTCATGAACTCCCGCACAGGCGTTTTGGGGTCCATACGGCTGACACGGTAGTCCCGGCTGGTCACGATGCCCAGCAGCCGCCCCTGATTGGTGCCGTCCTCCGTGACCGCCACGGTCGAATGTCCGTTCCGCGCTTTCAGGTCCAGCACGTCCTGCAAAACGGCGTCCGGCGGAAGGTTGGAATCACTGGGGACAAAGCCCGCTTTATAGCTTTTTACTTTCGCCACCATCGCCGCCTCGTCCTCAATGGACTGGGAGCCGTATATGAAAGACAGTCCGCCCTCCCTCGCCAACGCTACGGCCAGGGTGTCATTGGAAACGGACTGCATAATAGCCGATACGAGAGGGATACTTAGGGACAAAGCCGGTTCTTCTGCGCCCTTCCGGTATTTTACCAGAGGGGTACGCAATGAGACGTTGTCAGGGATGCATTCCGGGGAGGTATAGCCGGGGATTAGCAGGTATTCGCTGAAAGTATGGGACGGTTCCGGATAGTAATAGGCCATAGCGTGGTACACTCCTTTTTTATATTATTTTCCTGCCCGCGGCAGATATAATTAGTGAACATAGTATCATGACCCGGACGATTTGTAAAGAAAAAATTCTGCCGTTCCTGCATATTGCGGGAATTGGGATTGACATGGTTTTTGATTTTTTGTATTATATAAAAACCATAGAAAAGGAGCTTTGATAACAGCCCATCGTATAGGCTGGATAATTATGAATCTGCTGGAACACCGTTTAGAGGACGGCCTAATCGAATGTATTACGGTAAAACCCGGCAAAAACGGCAACCAAATCTATGCGGCATCCGCTCTCGTGAAAATAACCGCTGTCAGAGGACCAGGAAACAGTCTCCCGGTCCTCTCTGTTGTGACGAGCCGAAAAAAACGGTTGACATAGGAAAAGATGGGTGCTATAATCTTCCTATAAACCGATTTATTTGGTAGGTTAATAAAACAAATTTTGCAATGCAAGAGGTAAACGCTATGAGCAAGTATAAATTTGAGACGTTACAGCTCCATGTAGGCCAGGAGCAGCCCGATCCCACAACGGATTCCCGCGCCGTGCCGATTTATCAGACTACATCCTATGTGTTCCGCAATTCCGCCCATGCCGCCGCCCGGTTTGACCTGTCCGATTCCGGCAATATCTATGGACGCCTGACCAATTCCACCCAGGATGTGCTGGAAAAACGCATTGCCGCATTAGAAGGCGGCGTCGCGGCGCTGGCTACGGCTTCCGGCGCCGCGGCAATTACCTATACATTCCAGGCCCTGGCGCAGATGGGAGAGCATATCGTGGCGCAGAAGACCATCTACGGCGGCAGCTACAACCTGCTGGCCCATACGCTGCCGCAGTACGGTGTCAAAACCACCTTTGTGGATATCCATAATCTGGCGGAGACGGAAGCCGCGATTCAGGACAACACCCGCTGCATTTTCATTGAAACGCTGGGCAACCCGAACAGCGACATTCCCGATATCGACGCCGTCGCGGAAATCGCCCACAAGCACGGCATTCCTCTGGTGATCGACAATACATTCGGTACGCCGTATCTCATCCGTCCTATTGAACACGGCGCGGATATCGTCGTCCACTCCGCAACCAAATTCATCGGCGGCCACGGCACAACCTTGGGCGGCATCATTGTCGATTCCGGAAATTTTGACTGGAAAGCCAGCGGAAAATATCCCATTATCGCCGACCCGAACCCCAGTTATCACGGCGTATCCTTTGTTGACGCCGCCGGTCCCGCCGCGTTTGTGACCTATGTCCGGGCCGTTCTGCTTCGGGATACCGGCGCCTGCATCTCACCCTTTAACGCATTTCTGCTGCTGCAAGGTGTGGAGACGCTGTCCCTGCGCTTGGAACGTCACGCGGAGAATACCGAAAAAGTCGTGGAATATTTGTCGAAGCACCCGCTGGTGGAGCTGGTGAACCACCCCAGTCTGCCTGACCATCCGCAGCACGCGCTGTATGAAAAATATTTTCCCCGCGGCGGCGCGTCGATCTTTACCTTTAATATCAAGGGCGGTCAGGCGGAAGCCCATAAGTTTATTGACAATCTGGAGATATTCTCTCTGCTGGCAAACGTGGCGGATGTTAAGAGTCTGGTCATTCACCCGGCTACCACCACCCACGGTCAGCTCACCGATGAAGAACTGCTGGATCAGGGGATCAAACGCAGTACGATCCGGCTCTCCATCGGCACAGAGCATATTGACGATATTATCGCTGATCTGGAGAAAGGGTTTGCGGCCCTCCGGTAAGTACAAACCCCGCCTCGTTATCTCCTGAGACTGTCCAGGCAAGCTCGGGCGGCAAGGCAACCTGCGTATTCCCGCCGGGGGAAGCGGACAGATAGGAAACGGCGTATTTTCCGGAAGCCGTCTGCCAGCAGCAGGGCGCGTCTATGGAAAAATCTTTCAGATAATCGTGGTACTCCTCCAGCGTCAGGTCAAGCGCGGTCATAATCTGCGCGTGCGGCGTTCCCACATAGCGAAAATGCCACGGTTCATACGCGATTCCTGTAATCTCCTCTTTTCCCTCCGGATAGCGCAGAATAAAGCCATAATCTGCCGCCTGACGCCGGAATTCACCGCAGATGCCTGTGTCGTGAAATTCGGGCCGGATAAAATCAATCGTCGGCTGTGCTAGTCCCAGATCAACGTCAATC
>CAMWQV010000510.1 GCA_947176425.1 uncultured Clostridia bacterium | reverse complement strand
TACGAGGACACTGAAAGCCGGAACAGATACAACGCTTGGTCAGCCTGGGACGCACAAGGCCGCGAGTGGAACTTCCAGTATGACGGTAGCATCCACGGACCGGAAAGCGAAAAGTGCGAGATGGTCACGCCGATTCTGACCTACGATGACATGGAGCTTTTGCAAGGGCTGATTCGCCGCCTGCGCAAGGCTGGAGCGAAGAGCGACTCCACCAGGGGGTGTGGGGTACACATCCACATCGGAGCGAACGGCCACACAGCGCAGAGCCTGCGGAACCTTGCCAACATCATGGCAAGCCACGAAAGCCTCCTGGCGGATGCCTTGGCAATCAGTCGGAACCGCATCGACAGCTACTGCCAGACGGTGAACCCCCGCTTTTTGGAGGCGGTCAACCGCCGCAAGCCCACCACGATGAGCGACTTGGCGGACATCTGGTACACAAGCCACGGCACCGACTACGGCAGAACAGCCCATTACAACCGCAGCCGCTACCATATGCTGAACCTCCACGCAACCTTCACCAAAGGCACGATTGAGTTCCGGCTTTTCCAATTTGATGCTCCGGCAAACGGAAAGCGGAATGGGCTTCACGCCGGACAGCTGAAAAGCTACATCCAGCTTTGCCTCGCACTCAGCCAGATGGCGAAAACCCTCAAAAACGCCAGCCCCAAGCCCCAGCAGACCGAGAACCCCAAATACGCCATGAGGACTTGGCTCCTCCGGCTGGGATTCATTGGCGAGGAGTTCGCCACAGCGAGAGACCTCCTGACACGCCGCCTTGCCGGAGACGCCGCCTTCCGCAACGGACGCGCCGCTTGAAGGGACCGCAGGAGGTAGCCTCCTGCCACCTACCGACCGCTTCGGCGGTCTTAAGGTGGTAGAAGGGTACCCCCTTCGGAAAGGATGGGATTTCAAAATGGAAAAAAGATACTATGTGGCCTACGGCTCGAACCTCAACATCCGGCAGATGCAGATGCGCTGTCCCGGCGCAAGGGTGGTCGGCACCTCGGTGATCGAGGACTACGAGCTGCTGTTCAAAGGAAGCAAGACCGGCTCCTACCTCACCATCGAAAAGAGAGAGGGCGCAAGCGTTCCCGTAGCGGTCTGGCTGGTGACCGCAGAGGATGAGGAGGCACTTGACCGCTACGAGGGATTCCCCAGCTTCTACTACAAAAAAGAGCTGGTGCTTCCCGTCACGGGCATCCGCTCCGGTAAGGTACGGCGGCGCAGGGCGTTCGTCTACATTATGCACGAGGAGCGGGAGCTTGGAGTGCCTCACAAGGGCTATGTGACGACCTGCCTCAAAGGATACCAGTCATTCGGCTTTGACCCTGCGCTGCTGGTACGGGCATTGAAAGCAAGCGGGGAGGTGAGGTCATGAAGGAACGCTGCACCATTTTCCGGCTTTCGGTCTGTCCCAGATGTGGGCGGACTTACGGCGAACCCCCGGCATTGTCCAGAGTTGACGGGCAGACGCGCATCTGCCCCGACTGCGGCACCAGAGAGGCGTTGGACAGCATTGGCGTAAAGCCGGAAGAACAGGAGAAAATTCTGGCAACAATTCACCGCAGCATGGGAAGATTTTAGTTGCTATGTAGGAAAATCTATGGTATAGTCTAAGACGTAAACGGAAGAACCAAATAAACAAAATGGAGGTAAATGTTATGGGTTGGATTATCCTGGACGGTACGCTTTTGGGCGCAATGGGCTTTGCCCTTATGTCCGCTGTCTCACTGATACGCAAAAAACATTGCAGAGGGATGCTTTTCGGAATTTCAAGCACGGCGTCGTATATGCTTTTTGCATGGTTATGGTATAGCTCCTTTGAACATAAGCACCCTGGCGTGACTTGGGTTGAACTTGCTTTCCATCCGGTTTTCAAGGATTCCAAGCAAAATACCGTCTTCCTTGTATGCGGGTTGGCTTTGGCCCTCGCAAATGTGCTGGGTATCGTCATCCAAAAAAATTCAACCGCTCTGCACCCATCGTCGCAGATTGAAAAATTTGATGCAAAAAAGCACCTGGAGACGGGTGCTTTTTTGCTGTTCCTTTTCGTTTCTCTGAATACTATTAGTATACAAAAAATCCTATAAATCATTGTGTACTAATTGTATTGATATACTTCGTGTAATACGGTAATATGCAACTACCGAAAGGGAAAATACAGAAAACGGATGTCGAAATACCAAAAAAACAGGGGAAAAGTGAGCTTGCCGCCGCTGTCGCACTCCTGCTCTGCTGTGGTGACGGAGAGGAACGTGCGGAGGTTTACGGCTGCGCTGCTGATCGGCAGCAGGCGACTATTGTCTTTGATGTCGCCGCAGATATGGTACGGATGTGTCCGGCTTTGAACAAGCGGGTAAAAATCCTCGCCTCGCAGAAACGCATCGTGTATCAGCCGACCAACAGCTTTTATCAGGTGCTTTCCGCAGAGGCATACAGCAAACACGGATTTAACATTCACGGCGTGGTCTTTGACGAGCTGCACACCCAGCCGAACAGGAAGCTCTTTGATGTCATGACCAAAGGTTCCGGCGATGCACGAATGCAGCCGCTGTATTTCCTTATCACGACAGCGGGAACAGACATCCACTCCATCTGCTATGAGACACACCAGAAAGCAAAGGATATCCTGGAGGGACGAAAAATCGACCCTACCTTTTATCCCGTGATTTACGGGGCAGACGAATCAGACGACTGGACAGATCCCAAGGTGTGGAAAAAGGCAAATCCCTCTCTCGGTATCACAGTTGGTATTGATAAGGTCAAAGCCGCCTGTGAATCTGCCAAACAGAACCCTGGGGAAGAAAACTCCTTCCGGCAGCTCCGTCTGAATCAATGGGTGAAACAGGCTGTTCGTTGGATGCCGATGGAGAAATGGGATGCCTGCGACTTTGCTGTTAATGAAGCTGACTTGGAAGGTCGTGTATGTTACGGCGGTCTTGACCTTTCCAGCACCACAGACATCACGGCTTTTGTGCTGGTGTTCCCACCGCTGGACGAGGATGACAAGTTCTGCATCCTGCCTTATTTCTGGGTGCCGGAAGACACGCTGGAACTGCGTGTGCGCCGTGACCATGTCCACTATGAGGGATATGAGCGGCAGGGATACATCAACACCACAGAAGGTAATGG
>CAMWQV010000509.1 GCA_947176425.1 uncultured Clostridia bacterium | reverse complement strand
TCTGCCTGAATTGCTTGTGTTTCTTGCGCATTTGAGGTTGCGGAGCAGTCCCTATATTAATGAAAAGTAGTATTGCGGCTTATATCCCCATAGCTAAAGCTAGGGGCTTTACGCCGCACTTGGTAAAAAGATCAGGACTGCCGTTGTATTAACAGATGCCAGTCCTCTCCAAATTCCAGATAAAAGCTCCAGCAAAAAGTCTCGTCAGAGTGGCTGTTATAATAGAACGGTGGCAGAGAGTTGCCCAAATGCTTTAAAGAAACCAAAAGGCGTCCCCCTTCCCGTAGTATGGGGAGAGAAAAGCTTTTATATATTTTTAGCTTTTTGCATAGGATATAACAACCTTTGCAGAAGGAAAAACGCCAAAAGGAGAAAGGTAAACATGAACGAATTTGATCCTAATGGCACTCATGAAGAGGAGGTTTGTCCAATTTGCGGCGGAAAAATTGACTATTTAGCAAAGCCCCCACAATATAACTTCCCTCATCTTGAATGGGAATGCCGTCACTGCCGTGCAACGGGGGCCTCTCGGTTCACTTATGTATTTGTGAACCATTTTAATGTCCTGCGGCGATTAGAAGCTGAAACTCCGAAAACTGGCGTAATCAAAAACACTGGTGAACATGGTAAAAGTCCAGAGCAATCTCTTGACAGTACAAGATCAAACCTGATATAATAAATTTAGCAAATGTGAGCAGACTCTGTTTTACAGGTCCGCCCTGATGGATGATTGGGGCGGGCTGTGGGCTTTCCTCAATCATCCAATTTCTAATTTGGAAAGTGAGGAAATAATTATATGCCGAAGGCAAACCGAAAATACAAAGATTCCGTTTTCACAATGTACTTTAACGATCCGGTGCGGTTAATCGAGCTGTACAACTCTCTGGAGGGCACAAATCTCCCTTTGGATACCCCCATTGAGATTAATACCCTGGATGACGCCCTCTTTAAAGATAGGATCAACGACATCTCCTTTGTGATTAATGGGGTACTGATTGTTCTGATAGAACACCAATCGACCTGGAACGAAAACATGCCCGTGCGGCTGCTTATTTATATTGCAAGGGTGTATGAAAAAATTCTGGAGAAGGAAAACATCTATAGATCCACACGCATTCCCCTTCCTGCCCCCCGGTTTGTTGTCCTCTATAATGGAGAGGAAAAGAATGTCGATTACGTGGAGATGAAACTGTCTGATGCATTTATCCTTCGTGAAAAGAATCCTATGTTGGATCTGAAAGTTGATTTTTTCAACATCAATTACGGAAAATCATCGGAAATCATGGAGAAATGCAAGAGTTTGAGCGAGTACAGTACATTTGTGTTCTACGTCCGTGAAAACCGCAAAAAAGGGATGCCCTTGGCTGAAGCCATTGCTTCAGCTGTAAAGCAGGCCATCAGAAACGACATCATGAAGGACTTCCTTACAAAACACGGAAGTGAGGTGGAGAATATGTTGTTTGAAGAATGGGACTGGGAAGCCTACGTTGCAGTTCAAAAGGAGGAGTCTCACGAACAAGGAATCAAAGAAGGTATCGAAAAGGGTGCATCGGAGATGCTTTCGCAAGTTGTGCATTCAATGGTACGAACCATGATGCCGGAGGACATCGCAGCAGCGCTGAGTCTCCCCCTCCCGCAAGTTCTAAACATTCTAAGCACTACAATCGGCTAGGATAATATCCTCAAAAAAGGGGGCTTCTGTCACAGACAGAGGCCCTTTGCTATAATATTAACATAAAAATTCCTACAGAAACACAAAGGAGCCGCCTGATGAAGCGACTCCTTTTTCATAGAGTTCGTTGCCGACTGCGCTTTTCCCAGCGCTAAGCTTGTGGCTATACCAATCGATAATTGGCGTCTCCCAATCTCTATGTGCAAATTATAATATGCAAACTTTTGTTTGTCAACTTTTGTTTTTTTACTGCATATTCACACAGATCTTCGGTTCACGTCCATAACAAATTCCTGAATCGTATAAAAATCAGGAGCTTCCGGAATGCTGGTATTCTTTTTGGCGTAATCCATTTTTCTCTCAAACTCCGTCACCATATCGAAGAACTCCTGACGGTAAGAGCCATCTTCCTTCTGGAATTCCCCTGCTCTGATGCTTCTCAGCAACGGCAGCTCCTTTTCCCGATAAGTCACAATCTCTTCCCTTTCCAGAATATCCAGACAAACAAGATACAGGCGAATCAGGTGCATAGCATGCTTGTTGAGATGATCGTTGTCTTTCTTGTGGTTCCGCTTTCCAGGCTTGTCATATGTATCCAGAACGTTTTTGAACTCGTTGATGATGCTGCTGAAACTTCTGGCTGGAAGATGTGCAAGCTGAATGTCCGCAAAGACTTCCATATCCAGATCCTCTTTCTCACTCTCCTCCGTATACAGCCGGATGCTGCCGTGATAAACGTCCAGATACCTGTTCTCAATATCTTCCTGCGCCCTCTGCATGGAATGCAGCAGATGCTCCTCTCTTTTCGCCTGCGGCAGCACATCTCTTGCGAGCGCATTTTCCAGCCGCCGGAGCTGCTGTGTAGCATATCCGCCGAACGACCGGACGGCCCTCTGAGAAAGAAACAATTTTCGATTCTCCAGCATTTCTCTTCCGGTATCGGAAAGATAGAAGTAATGCTCCGGCCTGCATCCAAGCAATTCGATGGTATTGGGGTTGCAGTTGAGCAGAAGCCGGACCAGCTTGTTGAAGCTGTAGACAGTGGTATCCGTTGCTGAGTCGATGAACTGATCGAATGATGTCAGTCCGAGAATGTCTGAAGAGCTGTCCATGGCGCAGCCGCGGATATCAATGTCGGAGTTTTCCATGTTTGTTCCATAGGCGTAGCTGCCGCCGAGAGTCAGAATCATAATTCTGTCTTTCAGATGTTCGTTTTCCCGCAGGAAATCGTATGGTTTTGTGGTTAGAAGCTGTTTGATTTCTTGAATTTTCATGCTTGAGTTTCCTTTCTTGCGGTGAGATTTTTTAGCCCATTGAGCTGCTGCTGTATAGCGGCGGCCTGTTTTTCGAGTCTTTCTGTCATCAGCGCAACCGCTGCCTCCTGTGCAGCCTGCCAGTTTTCTTTGGATTGGTCTAACGGGTCGATATCAGACAGTTTAATTGTCTGTATACCAGTCGATACGCCAA
>CAMWQV010000508.1 GCA_947176425.1 uncultured Clostridia bacterium | reverse complement strand
ACTTGTCAATTCCGAAACCGATCATCAATATCGGCACGAACTCAGATTCTCCCTCCGTCTCCCGAATGATCTTGATTGCCTTATCGATATCCAGCAGGATGCGTTTCAGACCTTTCAGCAGATGGAGTTTGTCTTTTTTCTTGTTCAGGGTAAAATAGACTCTCCGTTTGACGCACTCCGTCCGCCAGCCGCACCACTCCTCCAGCAGCTCCCGCACGCCCATTACCCGCGGCATTCCGGCCACCAGAACATTAAAATTGCAGCTGATACTGTCCTGCAAAGTGGTTGTTTTAAACAGCTTTGCCATCAGTTTATCAGGGTCTGTCCCGCGTTTCAGGTCAATCGCGAGTTTCAGGCCGCTCAAATCCGTCTCGTCCCGCATATCGCTTACTTCACGCAGCTTGGAAGTCTTAATCAGTTCCGCTACTTTATCGATAATGGCTTCTGTCGTCGTTGTGTATGGAATTTCATATATTTCAATCAGATTTTCGCTTTTCAGATACCGGTATTTTCCGCGAATTTTAATAGACCCGCGTCCGGTTGTATATACGTCATTTAGGGCGGCGGCATCATAAATGATCTCCCCGCCGGTAGGGAAGTCCGGCCCCAGCAGGGTAGCGGACAAATCGCAGTTTGGATTTTTCAGATAGGCAATGGTCGTATCGCACACCTCGCCCAGATTGAATCCGCACAGCTGGGACGCCATGCCGACAGCAATTCCCTGATTTGCGGAAACCAGGATATTCGGAAAAGTCGTAGGCAGCAGCGACGGTTCTTTCATCGTATTGTCGTAGTTGTCCACAAAATCCACTGCGTCCTGATCCAGATCGCGGAACAGTTCCTGACAAATAGGGGAGAGCTTCGCCTCTGTATACCGGCTGGCGGCCCATGCCATATCCCTGGAATATACCCGCCCAAAGTTGCCTTTGCTGTCTACAAACGGATGCAGCAGTGCGCCGTACCCTTTGGAAAGCCGCACCATTGTGTCATAAATCGCGGCATCTCCGTGGGGATTCAAACGCATGGTTTGACCGACAATATTCGCCGATTTGCTCCGGGCGCCGGTCAGCAGGCCCATTTTGTACATCGTATAGAGCAGTTTCCGATGGGAAGGCTTAAAGCCGTCGATCTCCGGAATCGCACGGGAGACAATCACCGACATCGCATAGGGCATATAGTTCGTCTCCAGAGTATCCGTGATCGGCTGTTCCTGTACGGCGGCCCGCAGGCCCATCACATTCGGATTATGAAAATTTTTATTGCCCCGTTCAGGAGCTTTCTTCTTAGCCATAATCAGTCGTTCCTTTCATTGCCGGGAGGCAGATCAGGAGATATCCGCCAGATCCAAGAACTTATAGCCCTCGTTCGCAATATGTTCTTTCCGTCCCTGCAAATTATTGCCTAAAAGCAGGTCAAACATGAAACTGGTCGCTTCCGCATCTTCGGGCATTACTTTGATCAGACGGCGGGTCTCAGGATTCATCGTCGTCAGCCACATCATATCCGGGTCGTTTTCGCCCAGCCCTTTTGAGCGGTCGATCTTATATTTTTTGCCCTCCAGTTTTTTTACGATATCCGCTTTTTCCTTTTCCGTATATGCAAACCATGTCTTTTCCCCGCTGGTGATCTCATACAGCGGCGACTCAGCGATATAGACATAGCCCTCTTGAATCAGCGTCGGACACAGCCGGTAGAGCATTGTCAAGATCAAAGTCCGTATCTGGTAGCCGTCCTCGTCCGCGTCAGTACAAATCACGACTTTGCTCCAGCGCAGGTTATTCAGGTCAAAAGAATTTAAATCTTTTACATGCTTGCTCTGAACTTCCACGCCGCAACCCAGAACTTTCATCAAATCCGTTATAATCTCGCTCTTAAAAATTCTGGGATAATCCGCTTTCAGGCAGTTCAGAATTTTACCGCGCACCGGCATGATTCCCTGAAATTCGGAATCCCTGCCCATTTTTACGCTGCCCAGCGCGCTGTCGCCCTCAACGATATAAATTTCCCGGCGGGATACGTCCTTTGTCCGGCAGTCCACAAACTTCTGCACCCGGTTCGCAATATCAATGGACCCGGACAGCTTTTTTTTGATATTCAGCCGGGCTTTTTCTGCGGTCTCACGGCTCCGCTTGTTGATCAGAACCTGTTCCGAGATACGGGCGGCGTCAGCAGGATTTTCGATAAAATAAATCTCCAGCCGGCTTTTCAGAAACTCAGCCATGCTGTCCTGAACAAACTTATTCGTAATTGCTTTTTTGGTCTGGTTTTCATAGCTGGTCTGTGTCGAAAAATTGTTGCTGACGAATACTAAGCAGTCCTCAATGTCTGCCCAGGTAATCTTCGCCTCGCTTTTCTGGTACTTATTATTCTGCCGCAGCCAAGCGTCAAGCGCACTCACAAATGCAGATTTTGTGGCTTTTTCCGGACTTCCGCCATGTTCCAGCCAGCTGGAATTATGATAATGCTCGATTACAGCGGTTTTATTGGAAAAGCAGCAGGAAACGGACAATTTCACTTTGTAATCGTCTTTATCCGAACGGTCCCGGCCCCGGCGTTCGCTCTCCCAGAAAACAGGCTCGGTCAGCGGGCCCTCACCAGCCAGCTCCCGCACATAGTCCATAATGCCGTTCTCATACAGAAATTCCATCGTCTCAAATTTTCCCGGCGTCGTTTCCACTTTCAGCCGGAACGTGATCCCAGCGTTGACAACAGCCTGCCGTTTCATAATATCCGCAAAATAGCTGGGGGGGATTGCGATATCAGTAAACACCTCCAAATCAGGAAGCCAGTGGGTTTTTGTACCGGTTTTTTTCCGGCTGAGAGGCGTTTTCACCAATTCTTCACCTTTATTTCCGGTAATATTGCCCTTCTTAAAGTGCAGCTGGTACTCAAACCCGTCCCGCCAGACAGTCACGTCCATATAGGCGGAGGAATACTGCGTCGCGCAGGACCCCAAGCCGTTCAAGCCCAGGGAATATTCATAATTTTCCCCCTCATTGTTGCCGTATTTGCCGCCCGCGTACAGCTCGCAGAAACCCAGCTCCCAATTCCAGCGTTTTTCCTTTGCGTTCCAATCCACCGGGCAGCCCCGGCCCTGGTCCTCCACCTCCACGCTGTGATCCAGGAAACTGGTGACGGTAATC
>CAMWQV010000507.1 GCA_947176425.1 uncultured Clostridia bacterium | reverse complement strand
GTGCCGGTAGCAGTAGGGGTTTCCGATCTGACGGATGAAGTCCAGAATCCGCTCCCGCTTGGGCAAATCGGTATTGACCTTGACATCCCGAATATCCCGCAGCGTTGCCGGGTCCACTGTCCGAATGTCCACGTTCCGCATGGCTTCCATTTCTTCTGGCGTATAGATATGCTGTTCCATATACATCTTCCTCCCTGGTTCATCCTATGCCTGTACTGCTTGTACCAATTCTCAATTTTGTGCTGAACTGCTGAGACTATTTCCAATCTGTGGCATCCAAAGCCTTTCAGCGCTTAAATCTGTAGGGAAGTTCCAGCCCTGCACTCTGGCAGCTGTTGTAGCTTCCCCAAATGATGCGGGTGTGGCGCAGGGCGACACTGCTGTTAATACGGCCCTGCCGGATGATCTCATCCGGGCTGACGGTGGACATACACTCAATAAAGGTTTGGTCGTCCAACTCCGGCTCATAGGTTTTGAGAAACAATGCCATACCAGACAGCATGGCGGACCGGAGCGAATGGGGCGTACCCTGCCATGCTCCAGCCAGCAGCGCCAACATACGGGAGAAACCTGCGCTGCCTAAAAGCTGGTAGGCATTGATAAGAGTGCGGATAGGTGCGATCTCATAAGGAGCGCCGGTCTGTACGTCTAAAGCCCAGGTAAAGCCGCTATCTTCCACCAACTGCTGGATGTCCATAATTTTGGGGTCAGAACCGGCTTCCACCAGAGCCTTTGTATGCTGGCGCGGAGTTAAGAGAGTCTTGTCCGTATCCAGGTCGGCATACATCTGTGCTTCTTCCTGGTAAGTCATGCCGGTATGAATGATGCAGGGGACCACCACATCATTGCCGCCTGCCATCTGCCGCATAGCTTCAATGTGATGCTGCCCGTCTATGACATTGAATGTGCCGTCCCGGAAACTGACAATAACCGGGGTGATCTTGCGCGGATTCCATTCCCGGATAATCTTATCAACGTTTTTCTGTTCCACAGGACGCTGGTAGGGCAGGCCGGAATTCAGCTTATTGGTAGCGAGCATACGGACATCGCCGGGGTTGCTGTACTCTTTCAGGGCGACGGGGAGAAAAGACTGCTGTTCCGGCTTGGGTAAAGTGTGCTTTTTGCGGTAACTCATTTCTTCATACTCCTTTTAATTTGTTTCAGTAAATCATGTAACTCAGACGTGATCGACCCAAACTGTACTTTTAGATAATCAAGCTGCACCGGTGATATATCGGGGAAAACAACTGTGCAGAAAGGGTCCTTATACCATGCAAATTCCTTATGAAATTTTCGGATGAAGGAATCCAATTCTGCCAGCAGAGAATCAGGGGTATAGCTGCAATCCTTATTGGGGTTTTTCAAATCAGCTACAGATTCTTCAAACGTGGCATAGTGTCTGCTATTGATTGTGTACGGGACCACAGGTGCTGGCGGAACCGGTTCTGGTGGTGGTGGAGGTGGTTCCGGTTCCGTCTGCTCCAATGCCGGTTCTGGTTCTGCTGGTTCAGGCTCTGCCGGGGGCCGCAGGTATTTATCCAACGAATGAATGTCCCTCGCTGCTAACTGGGCGGCTGCGTCTCTCTGCTGTTCTGGTTCCAGACGGGATAACTTCAATGCTGTTTTCATCCCCA
Organism: uncultured Clostridia bacterium; assembly: GCA_947176425.1. Taxonomy (GTDB): domain Bacteria; phylum Bacillota; class Clostridia; order Oscillospirales; family Oscillospiraceae; genus Pelethomonas. Next base: position 1,510 of record CAMWQV010000507.1, on the reverse strand, counting down.
AATTATTGGTTTTAACAATTTCCTCCATTTCCGGGGTCAGGTTCTTTGCTACTTGAATTTTTTCCCGTATGGTTCTTGGCGCGATTCCTAATTTCTCGGACGCATCGTCAGCAAAAGACTTGGTTTCTAAAACGGCGCTCAGCGCCGTTTTAGAAGTTTGTCCGTTTCGTTTGCCCTGACCAGCTTCAGGATGAATCATTTCGTAGATTTCTTTTCGTCTCGCCAGCTTTTTTCCCTCATCCATATAGTGAAGTTCATGCCGGACAAGATTTTCGTCAATCTCCGCTAATTCTGCTTGCAGCCCCTCTAAACTGCTGACAGTACATTCGATTTCTGTCCAGCCCAGCAGCTTTACGGCTTCCAACCGGTGAAGTCCCGCAATCAAAACCTGCGTATGGTCAACAATAATCGGATTCAGCAGGCCGACCTCTAAGATGCTGTCCGCCAGCTTACGGACATTTTCTGGAAGAACCTCTCTCCGTCCGGCGTTGACCGTGATCTCGCTGATTGGAATAAGCATCACATCACTCCTTCAAAAAATATTGGCCCTCACCGGATAGAACACCTGATGCCGTTGATATTTCCAGCGGCGTCAGGTCTTACATCCTGTAAGAGAATGGGAAAGTCCGCGCCGGTCTTTCCTGCAACCGGCGCGGGTTCCCCGCAAACCTCCTTTCTTTTGAATATGTGCCGTATGATTAGGCGGCGTGACCGCCCTGCTGCCCGCCCCGGCACAGGGGCCTTCTAAGCAGTACGCTTATGGTTCCGTCTCAAAACTCAGGGCATCAAAGGCTTCCCGTGCGCCGTCCTCTGAGTGTGTACTGGCCAGAAGTGCGCAGGTGTCGGAACCAGCAATCCTGACAATATAGTCGTACTCCGTATCCCCGCCATCCTCGCTGGCGTAAACGGTGTAGAAAATGTACGGATTACCGTCCTGTTCCCCTTCTTCCAGCAGTTCCGCCGTATCACTCTCAGCGATGTACGATTTATACAGATCATATGCGTCAGCAACGCCAAATGAACCCTGGATATACTCTGTATCATCTTTGGAAATGGTGTAAGGGTTGCCGGTATTCTGGCGGAAGCCTGTCTGCGTGTCTACCGATACTTTGATCTTGTCACCAGTGTCCACGGAATATGTGACCGAAGTCGAGGACTGGCAGGCAGACAGCATCATAGTCATGCAGAGAACCATAAGCAGGGCAAAAGTTTTCTTAAAACCGGATATTTTCATTGCATCCGTGCCTTACAGGAAAATCCACGCCGGTCTTTTTTGCGCTCTTGTCACAAGAAACATGACCGGCGCGGGTTCTCCCTCAGACTTCCTTTCTTGAAATATGTGCCGTATTATCAGGCGGCGTGACCGCCTTACTGCTCTCCCCCGGCACGGGACTGTGTAAGCCTGTCCTGGTAGTACAGCGCGATACCAACGGATGGTGGCGGCAGTTGACTAGGCTGCCCAGGCCATTCCCTCAGTATCCCCCCTTTAACCTGCGGTACGGTATTTTGC
>CAMWQV010000506.1 GCA_947176425.1 uncultured Clostridia bacterium | reverse complement strand
CTTTATTTTTTTTAGAAGACGCCTGCAGAGGAGGTGTAGAGAGGTCGCGTTGGCTTGTAGAGGTGTATAAGATCCAGTCTTCTATACTGTCCACGCCTGCATAACCCCGCCGATCTGATTTCGTATAAAAGAGATATATCATGGAGTATGTTCCAGATGCCGACAACGACCAATAAAAAACGCCCCTCTGAAAGGTGGTTGACAAAAATCGAAGCTGTGGTTGTTCAAAGAGTGGTGCAATAATCTTGACCAGTCAGATGTTTTGTCTGGCTGGTCACGCGCTTTTTCCAACAGGTTTCAGCAAAAGAAGACGGGATGCGTACTAGGATTTGGAGAAATTTATATTGAAAAGCAAGAAGAATTACAGTATACTCTAACAAAGCGCATTTCACGAAAGCGGGGGGAAGCATGAGTACAGTCATCAACAGCATAGACCGGTGGTCACCTGCGGAGCGTGCGGGGGTGCGTCCTGGGGAAAGACTGCTCTCCATCAACGGCCACAAGGTAGTGGATGTATTGGACTACCGTTATTTTGGCTATGATCGTGACCCCGAACTGTTGTTAGAGGACGTGAATGGGACCTGGCGGCGCGTGCAGGTGGAAAAAGAGGAAGCGGAAGAACTGGGGTTGAATTTCGATACGTATTTAATGGATGAGCCGCGCCCGTGCAGCAATCACTGTCTGTTCTGCTTTGTGGACCAAATGGCCCCTGGGTGTCGGGAGACGCTGTATTTCAAGGATGATGACGCCCGTCTGAGCTTTTTAATGGGCAACTATATCACGCTGACCAATCTTGATCCACGGGAGGTGCAGCGGATTATCGACCTGCGGATCAGCCCAATCAACGTATCAGTTCATGCCACAGACCCAAAACTGCGGTCGATTCTGCTGGGGAATAAAGCGGGGGCAGACAGTCTGGACTATATGCGTGCCTTTGCAGACGCGGGTATCGTCATGAACGGACAGATCGTACTTTGTCCAGGGTATAACGACGGTGAACAGCTCCAGCGTACCATGGAGGATATGGCGGCGTGGGGATTTGCGAGCTGTTCGGTGGTACCGGTCGGGCTGACGCAGTTCCGGGAAAAACTCGCAAAACTGCGTCCGGTTGATCGAGCCTGTGCCAACGCGGTCATTGAGCAGGTGGATGCGTTCGGGGAAATCTGCCTGAAAAAATACGGTACGCGGATGTTTTTCTGTTCCGATGAACTCTATATCCGTGCCGGACGTCCGATTCCGGAAGAAGCGTACTATGAGGAGTATGTGCAGATAGAAAACGGCGTGGGAATGCTGCGGAGCCTGATCTCGGAATTTGAGGCGGGCCTGCGGTTGGAAACGGAACCGGTAAACGCGTCACGCTTTACAATCGCAACGGGCGTCAGCGCGGCGCCGTTTTTGTGGGAGCTGGTCCAAAAAGCAGAGCTGGAAATACAAGGACAGGTCATTGCCATTGAAAACGATTTTTTTGGGCATTCCATAGATGTGGCCGGTCTGATTACAGGCAGAGATTTAATCCGCCAGCTGAAAGGCCGCGATTTAGGGGCAAGACTTCTTATACCGGTCAATATGCTTCGTCACGGCGGGGACGTGTTTTTAGACGGCCTGCACGTCAGCGATATTGAAACAGCGTTGGAAATCCCCGTCACAGTCGTGGAGCAGGACGGATTTGATTTGCTGGACGCCATGCTTGAGAGAAAGGAATAGTTATGTCAAAACCGATTGTCGCGATTGTGGGCAGGCCGAATGTAGGAAAATCTGCCCTGTTCAATAAACTGATAGGGAAACGAGTCTCCATCGTAGAGGACACCCCCGGCGTTACACGGGACAGGATTTATGGGGAGACCGACTGGAATGGCCGGAAATTTACGTTGATCGATACCGGCGGCATCGAACCGCGTACCGACAGCGAGATTCTGACTTTTATGCGCGAACAGGCCGGAATTGCAGTCAGCCATGCGGACGTGATTGTTTTCCTGACCGATATCCGCACCGGCCTCACCGCATCTGACCAGGAAGTAGCTGCGATGCTTCTGCGCAGCGGAAAGCCGATCATATTAGCTGTTAACAAAATGGATTCCGTAGGCGCAGTTGACCCGGACTTTTATGAATTTTATAATCTGGGTATGGGTGATCCCATCGCTGTCTCCGCGGTACACGGCCACGGCACCGGCGATTTGCTGGACGCCTGCGTTGCCTGCTTCCCTCCGGAGAGCGGCGAGGAAGAAGACGACAGCCGTATTCAGGTAGCTATAATCGGAAAACCGAATGTAGGAAAATCCTCCCTGACCAACTGTATTTTAGGTGAACAGCGGACGATTGTCAGCGATGTGGCCGGAACGACCCGTGACGCAATTGACTCATATTTTGAAAACGAGACGGGGAAATATGTGTTTATCGACACCGCCGGTATGCGGAAAAAATCCAAAGTAGACGAGAGCATCGAGCGTTACAGCGTCCTGCGGGCACAGATGGCCATTGAACGCGCCGACGTGTGCCTGATTCTGATAGATGCCCAGGAGGGCGTTACGGAACAGGATACAAAGGTTGCAGGAATGGCTCACGAGGCTGGAAAAGCAAGTATTATTGTTGTCAATAAGTGGGACCTGATCGAAAAGGACGGCAAAACCATGGACCGTATGCGGGAGGATATACGCCGGGACCTGAGCTATATGACCTATGCGCCCGTTCTCTTTATTTCCGCCGCTACAGGCCAGCGCGTCAGCCGCCTTTTCGAGCTGATCCAGTACGTCAACAACCAAGCCAGCACCCGGATCACTACCGGTATGCTTAACAGCGTTCTTGCCGACGCTCAGACCCGTGTCCAGCCGCCTGCGGACAAGGGCCGCCGCCTGAAAATTTACTATATGACCCAGGCAGGCATCAAGCCCCCGCATTTTATCTGCTTCTGCAACGATGCCCGGCTGTTTCATTTTTCTTACCAGCGGTATCTGGAAAATCAAATCCGTAATGTGTTCGGTCTGGAAGGGACGCCGGTCAAAATGACGGTCCGGCAAAAGAGCGATAAGGAGGAATAAAAATGCATACGGGAAACAACACACTGCCTTTTGAACTGAAATTTTTCCTTGTGTTTCTGCTGCTGCCTGCTGTTATTGCTTATTTCTGCGGCTGTTTTAACGGAGCAGTTAT
>CAMWQV010000505.1 GCA_947176425.1 uncultured Clostridia bacterium | reverse complement strand
ACGAAATATAGATACCGTGTACTGGAAGGGGATGTAGCCTTTAGGCTGCGAGAACTGCTGCGGCAAGGCTATGAGGCAAATGGGCTGAACATAATAAAAGGAAGCGTAGGACCAGATCATGTGCATATGCTGCTGTCGTGTCCAACAACAATGTCACCGAGTCAGATCATGCAGAATCTGAAGGGAAGATCATCCCGATTGCTGCAAGAGGAATTTCCGAGATTGAAGAAACGGTATTGGGGACAGCATATGTGGGCGCGAGGATATTTTTGCGGGACAGTAGGAGAAGTTGATCAAGCAACCATAGCAAAGTATATAGAGAACCAAGGGAAAGAAGAAAACGCAGACAATTTCACGATCACGACATAAACTGCTTGAGCAGAACTTTCAGCTGACTTTAGTCTGTACAACTGGGCTTCAGCCTAAATGCGACTTTCAGTCGCTGTTTGTGGCCTTTAGGCCACTTAAACCCACCGGCTTTAGCCGGTGGTCGTTTAGTTGGATGGCCGTGCGGAAGGTATCCTATCCAGTATCAAGAATCTTACGGAAACATTAGGGCTTTCTGCTGAGGCCGCTATGACAGCCTTAAAAGTTCCGAAAGATGAATGGCAGGCTTATACGGAAATGCTGAATAAATAGTGTGTATGGTTTCGGGGAATACGGATTGCACCGCATCTCCCTGTTTTTTTATTCCCCACAGAAAAAATCCATCAAGAAATTGACCAAACGGCAGACTCAAACGTGTTAGCAGTGAAAGGGGGTATAATAGGATGCAGAGTTCAGACATAGAACGGGTTGTTCAAACATACGGCGATATGCTGTTCAGGATCAGTCTGGTCATGTTGGGGAATGAAAGCGACGCGGAGGACGCAATCCAGGAAACGCTTCTGAAATACTTGCAGAAATCGCTGGTATTTGAGAACGCAGACCACGAAAAAGCGTGGCTGATTACCGTTGTCACAAACAAATGCCGTGATATGCTGCGTTTCCGGCTTCGGCACCCGCAGATTGATTTTGACGCCCTGAAAGCCCGGTCGCCCGACCCGCCGGACAGCGGGATTCTTGAGGCCCTTATGACCCTGCCGGAAAAATTCCGGACTGTCCTTCTGCTGCACTATGTAGAGGAATACCGCACAGAGGATATCGCACGAATGATAGGGCGGTCGCAGTCGGCGGTGAAAATGCGGCTGCAAAAGGGACGAAAACTGCTGGAGGAAACATATCGAAAGGAGTTTTTGGAAGATGGATATTAAGGAGATGAAAGATGCCATGCAAAAAATCACCATGCCGGAAGATATGCGGGAGCGTGTCATAAAAGACTGCCGGTCAAATGCCGGACGGCCTGTCCGCAAATACAGCCGGGCGGCCTGTTTAGCGATGCTTTGTATCGTACTTGTTGCCTGCTCCGCTGCCGCCAAATATGTTGTTGACGCGGCAAGCACGGCGGAAGCCTCCGCCTATCAGGGACCCGCCAGTGTGGACCTTATGCCAATCGACTGGACCTTCACACAGGAAGACGTTCCGGTGATGATCGAAAAACTCTCGGAGTCGGACTATCTGGCAGTTTACGCGGACAGTGAACTGCTGCTGCGCGTCACACAGGACGGAACGGTCGAAAGCAGTACGGACGCCGGGACAGCTTGGACCGTGTGTGAGACAGAGGAAGTTCCCGCCGATGATTTTTCTATATGGCTTTACGCGCACGACCCAATTCCCGGCTATTCCATGAAGGGACTGCAAAACAGGCTCTCCAACGGCGCGCTGGTAAAGCATTATAGTATCGAAGAAAATACGAAAGAATTTTACTTTGTATTTGACGGGAATTGGGTGCAGATTGAGCTTGTCCAGCGTCTCAATATCAAATCTATGCTGCTGGACGGACAGAGGCTGATGGTTACGTCAGATCATATGCCGTTCAAGGTCTCAGACGATTTGACCGCGTCTTTTCAGGAACTGCTTGTTTCCAGCGGTATTTTAACAGAGAAGGACGCAAAAAAAGAAGTATCTGCCGTCATAAAGCACATTAAATCACACGCATAAAGCAAAACGCCCTCTCCGCCGGAATGGGACTGGAGAGGGCGTTTTGTTCAGTTGTTGACATTAAATTTTTCTTTGACTTTCAGACGGTTCAGTGCGCGGGCCATACGAGCCTGGGCGGTATAATAGCTCTGGATGCTCTTTTTCTGCAAAATCTCCTCTTTTGCTTCCTCGGCTTCCCGTCTGGCACGGTTGGCGTCGATCTCTTCGGGGCGTTCCATGGAGTCGATGAGCATAAGGACTTTTCCGTTTTCGATCTTAATCATGCCTTCTGAAACAGCGGCCACCTGTTCCTTACCGTCCCCGTCGCGGAAATGCAGCGTCCCCGGAACGATAGCGGCGATCATGTTTCGATGCCCGGCCAGCACGCCGTATTGACCGCCGCTGGTTGGCACCTGTAAGGACTGGCAGTCTCCCTGGTAAAACGGCTTATCCGCCGCCAGAATATCCACACGAAACATCCTCACTGCCGCTGCGCCTCCCTCATCTTCCTGGTCTTTTCCTTCACGTCGTCAATCGTTCCGACGTTATAGAAAGCGGCCTCGGGATAATAATCCATAGAACCGTCAATAATCGCCTGGAACCCTCTCAGCGTCTCCGACAGCGGCACATACACGCCGGGGATGCCGGTGAATTTCTCCGCCACATGGGTGGGCTGTGACAAAAACCGCTGTAATTTTCTGGCGCGGTTTACGGTCTGTTTATCCTCCTCGCTCAGTTCCTCCATACCGAGAATAGCGATAATATCCTGCAATTCCCGGTATTTCTGCAAAATCGTCTGTACAGACCGGGCAATCCGGTAATGCTCTTCCCCGACCGTATCAGCTTCCAGAATCCGGGACGTGGAACCCAGCGGGTCCACAGCGGGATACAATCCCTGTTCCGCGATTTTACGGCTCAAAACCGTGGTCGCGTCCAAATGGGAGAATGTCGTGGCAGGCGCGGGGTCGGTGAGGTCGTCCGCAGGCACATAGACCGCCTGCACCGATGTGACAGACCCGTCTTTTGTTGACGTAATCCGTTCCTGCAATGCGCCCATCTCCTCCGCCAGCGTCGGCTGATATGTGTATCTTATTAACATCTACGAGCCCACCAGCCCAGACTAAATCTCGGGAT
>CAMWQV010000504.1 GCA_947176425.1 uncultured Clostridia bacterium | reverse complement strand
GAAATCGGGCTGTTTGATGTGCAGCTCCGTGACCCAACGCTGGCCTATCCCATCTTCCGCTCTGAGAGCAAGGAACGTCTGGAGCGGATGCTTCGGGCGGATGAGCGTAATGCCCATCTGTTTACCTCAGAAGTGAGCGCGGAACAGGACAATCCCCGCGACAACAGCGAATACTTCCGCTACTTTTACGACTACGAAACCGATCAGGTTGAGGCGTTTATGGCTGAACACCCGGACTATCACAGGGTTTGGGGAGGTGACAGCCAAGGCTTAAACGGAGGTACTTGGGTTGTCTACCGTAACGAGTCTGATCTTCCTGCTTTTCTGAGGGAGTATGCGAAAGGACAGCGGCTGGCGGACGAGCGTAATGCGAAGCATCTGCCCGATGTTAAGGCCGGGACCCAGCAGCCCGATTATACGGCCAATAAGGAAGAAAACCCCTTTGCAGATGTTGATAAATGGGCGGCGGACTACCAGAGCCAGACGGAAACGGCTATTGCCGCATTGGAGCCTGAACAGCGGCGTATCGTGGATGCCATGCAGATGGCAGGATTTTTCTATGCCCCGCTTTCCAGTACCGCCCTGGACCCTTTCATCTTTCGTGCGGGCGATCTGACAGGCGGGTATCCCACCTCTTTCAAAACATGGGACGAGGTATATGCGTTCATTGATGGGGCCGAACTAAAAGACACCCCTGGTCTGCGGGAACAGGTCCAATCGGTTCTCCACTCAGACTCAACTTATGCGCAAAACGCGCACAAGTTAGGCCCGGAGCAGGAAATCACCACCACCGCTGAAACTATCTACCGCGGCGACAAGAACGGTCTGCCCTTTGATGTGGTCATTGAAAAGCTGCACTTCGGGGAGCCGGAACACACCCAGCCGGAACAGCCCCAGAAGCCTGCCGCCCGCAATTTCCGCATCACGGACGATCATCTCGGCGAGGGAGGCCCCAAGGCGAAGTTCCGGGCCAACATGGACGCTATCAACCTCCTGCATGAGCTGGAATTTGACGGCAGGGACGCCACGCCGGAGGAACAGGAGATTCTTTCCCGGTATGTTGGCTGGGGCGGTCTGGCGGATGCCTTTGACGAGAAAAAGGATAGTTGGGCGAGTGAGTTCAAGGAACTGTACGCCGCCCTGTCCCCGGAGGAATATGCCGCCGCCAGAGCGTCCACCCTGAACGCCCACTACACCAGCCCCACCGTTATCCGGGCCATCTATGACGCGGTGGAGCAGATGGGATTCCAGAAAGGCAATATCCTTGAACCCAGCATGGGCGTGGGCAATTTCTTCGGGATGCTCCCGGAGTCCATGCAGGGCAGCCGCCTCTACGGTGTGGAACTGGATTCCATCACCGGACGTATCGCCCAGAAGCTGTACCCGGAGGCGGACATCAAGGTGGCGGGATTCCAGACCACCGACAGGCGGGACTTCTACGACCTCTGCGTCGGTAATGTCCCCTTTGGCGATTACAAGGTAAACGACAAGCCCTATAACAAGCTGGGCTTTTCCATCCACAACTATTTCTTTGCCAAGGCCATTGACCAGGTGCGTCCGGGCGGCGTGGTGGCTCTTGTCACCAGCCGCTACACGATGGACGCCAAAAGCCCCGACGCCCGGAAATATATCGCACAGAGGGCGGAACTGCTGGGGGCGATCCGCCTGCCCAACAATGCTTTCAAGGCAAACGCCGGGACGGAGGTAGTCTCGGATATTCTGTTCCTGCAAAAGCGGGACCGCCCCATCGACATTGAGCCGGATTGGGTACACCTGGGGCAGACCCCGGACGGCCTTGCCATCAACAGCTATTTCACCGACCACCCGGAAATGGTGCTGGGTGAACTGACCACCGAAAGCACACAGTACGGGCGGGAGGAATGTACCGTCCGGCCTATCCCCGGTGCGGACCTCTCTGAACTGCTCCAAAAGGCCGTTTCCCATATTCAGGGGCAGTATCAGGCGGCAGAACTGGATGCGGCGGATATTGCGGACACCTCTGAGGACAGGGGTGCAATTCCCGCCGACCCGGATGTGAAGAACTTCTCCTATGCTCTGGTGGATGGGGAGGTGTACTTCCGGGAAAACAGCGTGATGAAGCCCGTGGAACTGAGCGCCACGGCAAAAGGGCGTGTTACTGGAATGCTTGCCCTGCGGCAGATCGTCAATGACCTGATTCAGTACCAGTTGGAGGACTACCCGGATGAGGACATTCGGGCGAAGCAGGCGGAATTGAACGCCGCCTATGATGCCTTTTATGCCAAATATGGGACCATCAATTCCAGCGCAAACGCAAGGGTATTTGACGAGGATTCCTCCTATTATCTGTTATGTTCTTTGGAAAACATTGACGAGGACGGACGGCTGGAAAGCAAGGCGGATATGTTCACGAAACGGACCATCCGCCCGGAACGCCATATTACCAGCGTGGACACGCCCAGCGAGGCACTGGCGGTTTCCATCGGGGAGCGCGGCAAGGTGGACTTGCAGTTTATGTCCGAGCTGCTGGGTACGCCCGGTGAGTATGGGCGCATCACGGAGGAATTGCAGGGCGTGATCTTCCGTGACCCCCGCGAGGTATCAGCGGACAACTTCCTCCGTGGCTGGCATACCGCTGACGATTATCTCTCCGGCAACGTCCGGGACAAGCTGATGATTGCAAGAATGGCAGCGGCCAATGACCCCGCCTATGCGGTCAATGTGGCGGCGCTGGAAAAGGCACAGCCGAAAGACCTGGACGCCTCCGAGATTGATGTGCGTCTGGGCGCGACCTGGATTGACAAGGACTATATCCAGCAGTTTATGGAGGAAACCTTTGATACCCCGTGGCGGATGCGGAACGCAGTCCAGGTGAAGTATTCGCCCTCCACCGCCGAATGGCAGGTCACGGGCAAGAACGCCACCGGGCGGCACGATGTCATGGCCTATATGACCTACGGCACCGACCGGGCCAGCGCCTACCGTATCCTGGAGGACACGCTGAACCTCCGGGATGTCCGCATCTACGACACCATTGAGGATGTGGACGGGAAACAGAAGCGGGTGCTGAACAAGAAAGAGACCACCCTTGCCCAGCAGAAACAGCAGGCTATCAAGGACGCTTTCCGGGACTGGGTGTGGCGTGACCCCAGGCGGCGGGAGGATTTGGTCCGGAC
>CAMWQV010000503.1 GCA_947176425.1 uncultured Clostridia bacterium | reverse complement strand
TCCTTCAGGGTGGGGATGAATCGTCCTCCTAAAAATGTAAAGAAATTTGAATGAAAATTGATTGAATGCAAACGTTTCCAGCCAATTTACATTGGCTGGAATATTTTTTTGAAAACTCATAGAAAGGTACTTCTCCGTTCAGATTGGGAACAGGTAAAGGTACAGCTCATGGAGGAAATTGTACGGGCCAAGTTTACGCAGAACGCTGATTTGGCACAGATGCTGCTTGCTACGGGAAACCGGCTGATTCAGGAAGGGAACACATGGCATGACGTTTTCTGGGGCGTGGATCAGAAAACCGAAAAGGGCGAAAATCATCTGGGGAAAATACTGATGAAGATTCGAGAAGAGCTGCGTTGTGCGAATTGAGAACAAAGCTATATTGAACTGAAGCCTCAGGAATAAGAGCGATAAGGCGTGGGGGCTGCCAGGAAAGAACCGGCGGCTCCCGCCTTATACGCTGTAGTTGTGTAGCTGCAATTTATAATTTTTGCCTATGACGCATATCATGATATCAACCCCAAGATACAGACCAAAACACTGACAGGCGATAGATGTCCTTAAAGACAAAAATATAACATTGAACTTTGGAAAGGAAAATCGAAGTATGAGCATCAAGAGAGATGAGGTATTGTTAGGCAAAGGATTTGGAGAAGTCACATTTATTAACGAAAACTGCATCCTAAAAATGGGAATGCTAGATGGCAGACTGCAGACGGGGGAGTTGATATACATAAAATCCCTATTTGCTCCGACGATCAAAATCACGTCAGATGGAAAGAAAGTATCATCATGGCTGGACTTCTCTAAGACGGCAGTCTCACTTGAAAATTGGGAAAAGGTGAGGAGGCATATTGATGAAATGTCCCAGTTTTTTCGAGAGGTTATGAGTAAGTACAGGAGTGAATTTTATGGGAAGTGCTGACATTTGAATACGAATGCGCCAAAATCCAGATAGTTGACAAACAAAATTATTGAACCGGAGCCTCCACTTTGAAAAGAGTGGGGGCTTCTATTTTGTCCTCATCAAAATTTATACTTTTTTGCGAATCTGCATATAAGACAACAACACATTTTTAAAGGCTGATTTTTCTCAGGCTTGTATAAAAAAGATTCCGGAGACACTGCGTTTCCGTTTATATAGCAGGTTTAAACATCGTATAAAATACCGGAAAATTTAATCAAAATTCAATTCAAAAAGGAGAATGAAAAAATGGCAATTATTAACGTGATCTGGACGACTATCAAATTTGTATGGACGCTGACCACAGGTAGCGTAAAGGACACTGTGTCCGCCCTTTGGAAAATCATCAAGGCCGCAATCACCAACATCCGGCTGTACAACGCTGCCTCCGCACTCGAAAGAGGACTTCGGAGAGCATCGTGCAAGTCCGCCCTCAAGATTTGGGCTGTCAGCGCAGCAATCGTCATCCTGACCGGCTTTGGCGTTTGGGGCGTATACAAGGCTACCGTTGGCAGTCTGCTTCATTTCCTGCCAGTATTTGTTCTGAATGCCGCTGGGTATCTGACCGTAATGCTGCTGTTGGATGTGGCAGTAAAAGCCGCAGAACGGTTAAGCCTTCGGGTCGATGTTGTCTGCAATGCGAAAAAGATCATAGAGTTCGCTGTCAGAGCATTCCTTCCCTGGCTGATTCTGGCGTACTTCCGCAATCCGTCTGACCAGAATGCACTGAATCTGGTATCTTGCTATATGGCTTTTATGCCAAAAGCTGCATACGGCAAAATTCGGAAGAATAAAGCTGCAGCACCAGCTCCCGCAACCACACAGGCGTAAAATTAAAAACGGCAAAGGCCGCAAGTCAGGAATAGTTTTCCTGGCCTGCGGTCTTTTTATCTTTAAAGACATTGAAGCAAGTTCATATTCCAATATCAAACTGGCTAAATGCACAGTATGAAGACTATTTTTGCGTAATGAAATTGTTCAAAAAATTTTTCGTGAAAAATCGATATAAAACGGGCTGATCGCATATCACATATCAGCGGTTTCTATAAACAGTTGCCGACTACTTCAAAAGGAGGAGCGTCATGCTGCAGTTTTCTCTGAAAGTTCCCCGCTGCGAAAAGCATATGGCGGAAGAAGATCTCAATTTCATGCACTCGATTACAGATCAGTTTGCAGACGGGAGTTGGCTGCAGCTGGGCTTCAAAAAGATCAGAACAGAAAAGATGTCGCAGGTTATGGTCCGCAACAACTTTTTTGAGACCGGACTGGAGAAGGATATTTGCAGGCACTCCAGTAAATATGCGCATTCCTATGTCTGTCCGCAAGCGTTCTCATATGGAAAGCGCACCGGAGAATCCTTGTTTGCGCTCCATAATATCGTCATTGACGTGGACTGTCATTCTACCAGATACGGCAAAAACCTCCGTGACGGGAAGCTGGATGCCCTGGAATACCTCATTACTCATGACGCCTTCTCCGATTACGATCTCCCGCTGCCGAACTTTATCGTACACACCGGCCGCGGCATTCAGATCTGGTGGCGGCATGAGCCGATGGCTGCCAACAAATGTAAAAACCGCAAAAGAACGCACCGAAGAAAGACACAAGAGGATCATCCATCTGTATAAAACAACCGATATGACGCAGGAAGAAGTCGCAAAAGAAATGGGCACCTCCCGCAAAACTGTGGGTAAAGTATTGCGGGAAGCTGGCGTAAACCGCGCCGACCGGAAAGCAAAAAAGATTCAGTCCCTTAATGAAAAAGGAAACTCCGTGGAGCAGATCGCTAAGAAAACCGGCTGTTCTGATCGGACTGTATACCGTGCGCTCAAGAACACCGCCGACAAAAATGCCGAGGGTGCGCCGGAGGCTGCCCTGACGGAACCGGCTCATCCTGAGACCGCTGTAAATACCAACGTTGATGCTGCTGTGAGCGTCAGCGTTACTTGCGCTGCTCATGTAGAAGAGACTGCCGTGATCGCTAAATCCGAAGTGATGGAGGCGACTCCCGTAGAGGAAGGTGTTGCTCTGTATGCCGGTGAAAAAATAGAGCAGGCAGAACAGACGGCTGTAGAGTACGTAGAGAGTAGCACCCACGGTGATGAGGAGACAGCTTCTGACAAAATGTTACCTGTTGAGGGTAATGAGTCTGAATTTTAAAGTGTGTAGGAGCCAAAAACTTACAACAACTGCGAAT
>CAMWQV010000502.1 GCA_947176425.1 uncultured Clostridia bacterium | reverse complement strand
GGCTTGCCGCTGCGTAGAGGGAGAAAGAATCTCAATGATAAAATCCGGCGCGCCTTTGCATCCGATATCATCCAGCTTGTCAGGGTCACACACAACGGTAATATCCGGTTCGACCATTGTCCACACGTCTTCCGGACGGTCCTCCCGCTGCTCGAACAGCCGGACAGCAAAGGGCGCGTGATACACCTCGCACGTTTTCCCCTCCAGGTAATTGGCAAGCTGCCGGAATATTTCCCCGCTGATTTTCTGGTGAATCCTAACCGGCGGGGCCATCATGACTGGCACGCCGTCGATAAGTTCTATCTGCTCCTGTTCCTCCCAGCTCAGCACGTCGGCCAGCGTGTACAGCTTCTCTTGCGGCAACGCCATAAGATCATCTCCTGTCAGGTCCTGTATAGTAAAAAATATTTGTGTCGAAAAAATGAGAAAAAGAACTTGTAAAATTTTCGGGAATGTGTTATAGTAAACACGAGACAAATAAAGGCAGGGCGTAAGGGTCTCAACCCCCCTCACGCCCCTATGCGGGAGCCCATCAAGAAGTTTAATGCTCCCCCCACTTCTCCCACACAATAGCAAAATGCTACGCCTGTCCCTATTATAACGGATGCCTGCCCTTTTTTCAAGACCTGATTTTATGATTTTACTCTGTTGGGGATTTGCGTTTGGATATGTGCGGTGTGGGATTAGGGGGGACATCCTGCGCCGCTTTTGTTTGTCTCAGCAGGAATGCCTGACGGGGCCTGGGCTTCTGTCCTGCCCCTGAAGGCGGAACTGTTGAGAAAAACATAAAGGAGGTTTACATCCGTGTCACAGTTATATACAAGGATGTATACAACGCTTGTCACCACCATGGAAGATGTAATCGCGTATATCAGCCGTGAAATGGTGATCCCGGAGATCTACGACTGGAACCGCACGCGGGAGGTGCTCTTAAAACTCCAGGCCGGTCTCCAAAAGGCTGAAGACATCTATGTGGATGCCGGAGATGACTGAAAAAACGCAGAATCCCCTGCCTTTCCCTTTCCGGAAGGGCAGGGGATTTCGTCCGCCCGGACAGAAAAATTTGTCGTAAATTTATCATTGCTTTTTTTCTTCATCCGTGCTATACTTGCCCTGTATCTTATATGCGGGGGTGTACCGGTTTCGACGGGGATGAGGAAGCGGGACCAGCGGGCGATGGCGTCTGACCATCTAAAAACAGACACTTCTTTATAAATTAAAGAACGATTATAATTACGCAATTGCTGCCTGATTAAATAGGCAGCCGTCCGACCTTTGAGTACTGCGGCTTTGGAAGGGCGTCGTTAAGCAGTGAACGTGAGTACGGAAAGAGTTGACCGTGCCATGCATCATGACTCTTACCTGACCGGCAGCGCGTGACGTTTTGCCTGCCGCGACGGGAAGGGAACCGCATCGCGTGCGGTTCAAAATAAGCGTCTGCGCCCGGAGAACGTCCCGTGAAATTGTTTTCGGACAGGGGTTCGACTCCCCTCACCTCCACCAGCTATTCCCGCGTACAGGGGGGAAATTATCAGGAACCGCACATGAATAAGCGTTGCTTGCCATGTGCGGCTTTTGTTTGTTCGGAGCAGGAATACCATAACAGAGGAGCTTAATATGAACACAAATTTAGCGTATCAGGACGAGTGGCGGGAGGAACTGATTAACGGCGAAGCGGTGGCGATGTCACCGGCGGCCAGCAACCATAACCGTATTGCGGGAGATATCTACGGTATTTTTTGGAGCTATTTGAAGGGAAAAAAGTGTGAACCATTTGGTGACGGCGAGGCTGTGTTTCTGACAAAAAAAGATCATTTTATTCCGGACTTTATGGTAGTCTGTGACCCGGACAAGGTAAAAGACGACGGCGTACACGGCGCGCCGGATTTAGTTGTTGAGGTTCTTTCGCCCGGCACCGCCAAAAATGACCGCGGACACAAGCGGGATGTATATGCCCAATGCGGCGTTCGGGAATACTGGATTGTTTCTCCAGGCGACAAATCTGTGGAACAGTATGTGCAGAAGGACGGCGGGCTTGTATTGCAGGAGGTTTACTCAATCCGTCCGGCTTTCATGCTTGACAGAATGTCGGAGAAAGAGCGCGCCGCGGCTGCAACAGAGTTTCAGTGCAGCCTCTTTGGTGATTTGACAATCCGCTTAGACGATATTTTCAAGCGCGTAAAATAAAAACGAAATACAGCAGCAGCGTCCCCGTCTCTGCCGGCAGAGTACGGGAACGCTGCTTTTATTATTATGGGTTGATGTCTTTCTCGCCCTTCACGACGGCCTCATCCTCTTCCGCGCCGGTCATCAGGGACAGGAACCGCAGACGCCGGTTTCGGATACGGAGCATCAGGACAAAGGCCAGCAGCAGGAACGGACAGCACAGCAGAATCGTTTTTTCCTCCCAGAAGGGGGACAGAACGCCGCCGATTGCCGCGCCGACGAGGAAATAGAAGATCACCAGGAAATAGACAACCGCTTTGTGACGGCGTTTGTCTTCTTTTGTCATGCGCCAGTAGTAGAGATTTTCCATTGCGCTGCGGAGGTTTCCGATGCACATGGTCGTGGCGTAGGAACTGCCCTCCAGTTCGCGGAACGCCTCCACCTGCATGGCGCAGACAAAGCTGACCAGAATATTCGCCGGGAGATTCAGACTTTGGGGCATCCAGCCCACCAGAAACAGAATGATAATTTCCACCAGCAGCACCGCGTGACGCCAGTGCATGGAAATTCCGCGGGTATGGAACCGGCTGTGAATAATCTCCGCCGCGTAGACGCCCGCCGCGAACGCGGCCAGAGGCAGCAGGTAGCGGACAGCGGCATTCCAGTTGCCCAGCGCGAGATTTTCGCCCATTAACACGATATTGCCGGTCTGGGCGTTGGCAAACACCTGGTCGCGGATATTGTAGGTATAGGCGTCCTGCAGGCCGCCGGACATGCTCAGCAGTCCGCCGACCAGCAGGGAATCAGACGCCTGTTTTGCCCTGTATTTCTTTTCCATCCTCCTAAATCAATACACGCTTAAAAATCCTTGCCCTTGCCGTCAAACGTATAAGCCGGCAGCAGTTTCGGGGAGACCGCCTCCGTATCAATCCCCGCTTCCTCCAGCGTCTGACGGAATTTTTCCGTATGCGCCAGAGTCAGCTTGCCCGGCTGTACGG
>CAMWQV010000501.1 GCA_947176425.1 uncultured Clostridia bacterium | reverse complement strand
TCAGAATATCGCCGTCTGCACTTCCTCTGCCGGAATAGTCTGCTCTGTTCCATTCCGCAATACCGTAGCTGTTTTGGGTGCGAGATTCAGCAGTTTATTGATTGCGTCTGATGTACGGCCTTTTGCCCGCGCTTCAAAGAATTTTCCCAAAGTAATCAGTGTCAGAATCGTTCCGGCTCCCTCAAAATAAAGATCGTGGACAAATTGATCTGTCATTACCATATCGCCATGTCCCAGCCCAAAGCTGATCTTATAGAGCGCATACACGCCATAGATTGCCGATGCACTGGAGCCGAGGGCAATCAAAGAATCCATGTTGGGGGAACTGCGAAACAGAGTTTTGAAGCCTATCCGGTAATATTTGCTGTTGATTATCATAACAGGAATTAGCAGCAAAAACTGTGTCAGCGCATAGGTCATGGCATTTTCTGTCCCCAGGAAAAAAGTAGGAAGCGGCCAGCTCATCATACGGCCCATAGCAATATAAAATAGTGGGACAGTAAATATGAATGACCAGATCACCCGCCGGCGCATTGTCTCATATTCCTGTTGGGCTGTGTTCACCGGGGCAGCGGACGGAGTAGCTGCTGGTGTCTTTTGGGTCTGTAATGATGCGCCATATCCGGCTTTTACCACAGCCTGCACAATCTCACCGCTGTTCAGCTGGCTTTCGTCATAATCTACAACCATGCTGTTTTTCAGAAGATTTACAGAAACCTGATGAATGCCGGACAGTGCGGATACACTTTTTTCCACACGAGCGGAACAGGCGGCGCAGCTCATTCCAGTTACGTTATATTTTTCCTGCATCCGTAAGACCTCCTTAAAGTGATACCCCATACGGGGGGGATGTAGTGGATTCATCATACCGCACATCCGCCTATTTGTCTGTTCCAATCAGAAGATAATTTGCTCCAAAAAGGAAAAGTTCATTTGCGGATTAAATTTTACCTTGACAATATTAGATACCTATGCTAGAGTAAAAACACTCTTTGCACTGCATATCAATCTACAGTACAAACTGAACAGACCGTGACTATGTGTCATGGAGTCGGGTCACATGAGTGGCAGTGGAGTTTTTCATCCACGGGACAGTAGTTGCTATTACTGGTTCGTGGGTATTTTTTATCTTTTTCAGAAGAACAATCTCTTAAATCCCCACATATAGCGGTGCTATAGAGCAATTTAACATTTTGGAGGTAACATAAGTATGTGGGGAAAACGGACTGCGAAAAAAGAAGGTGTCGGACCGGACAATACTTTTCAGAGAATTGCAGACAGAGTAAACACTGTGAGCATTATAGGGAACGCGATGTTGTCTGCATTTAAGCTCATAGCGGGTATCGTGGCGCATTCCAGTGCAATGATCAGTGATGCGGTTCATTCCGCATCGGACATATTGGGGACGGTGGTGGTAATTGTTGGAATTAAGCTGGCTTCAAAGAAGGCGGATAAAGAGCATCCCTATGGGCATGAACGTTTGGAATGTGTGGCGGCTATCGTAGTAGCAATGGTTCTTTTTATGATCGGACTTGGCATTGGGAGCGGAGCATTGAAAAACATCCTGTCCAGCAATTATGGTGATTTGCGGATACCGGGTGTTTTAGCGCTGGCCGCAGCGGTTGTATCCATTTTGGTCAAAGAGACTATGTTTTGGTATACAAAGATCAATGCTGCAAAAATTGATTCCAGTGCGTTGTTGGCAGAGGCGTGGCATCACCGTTCAGATGCGCTTTCTTCTGTAGGAGCATTGATCGGAATTGCAGGAGCAAGGCTTGGCTTTCCAGTCATGGATTCTATTGCCAGTCTGGTGATTTTTGTGTTTATTGTCAAGGTCGCATACGATATTTTTAAGGATGCTGTCAATAAATTAGTGGATCACTCCTGTGACGAGGAAACAGAACGGCAAATTTATGATCGTGTTATGCAAAACGAAGAAGTTGCAGGAATAGATTCGCTTCATACGCGCATTTTTGGCAACAAAATTTATGTAGACTTAGAAATTGCGGTGGATGGTTCCTATACTCTGAAAAGGTCACACGAAATTGCGGAAGAAGTCCACACAGATATTGAAACGAGTTTTGAGAAAATTAAACATATCATGGTTCATGTCAATTCAGCTCCGGCAGACTAATAGAGAATTGTCACCGTTTATATAGAACGTATCCGTATAGAAGCTCCTGTACGGATACGTTCTTTTTTCATCTTAAGACTGGCACAAAACTAAGATACTACACAGGTCATATAAACCGCATTGAAATAGTCCGATCAGAAGTAGTTTTGCCCCAAACGGAAGGGGTTCGCCCAAAACTATTGACGATTCGGTATTTGGTGAGTATGATAGGAACACAACGATTAAACAGCATCTTAATCGTATAGAACATATTATAGAAGGAGTGCTTTGAAATGAAAAAGACCTATAAGATCGAAGTGGACTGCGCCAACTGCGCAAACCTGATGGAAGACGCTGCCCGCAAGACCGCCGGTGTCCAGACCGCTACCGTCAACTTCATGACCCAGAAGATGATCGTTGAGTTCACCGATGGGCAGGAGCCAGCGGCGGTCATGCAGAACGTCCTCAGCGCCTGCAAGAAGGTCGAGCCGGACTGCGAGATTTTCCTGTAAGCCGGAGTATCCTGAGCGGCCCGCAAAGGCTCCCCTGAAACTGCAAGGCGCATTTCGAGGGGAGCCTTTTTCAAAAAGAAACAAATAAACAATCACTTAATAGTGGAAGGGAGTTTTTCTTGTGCAAGAACTTATCGTAAATACGCTGCTTACCGTTGTCGTTCTGGTGGCGGCGGTGCTTCGCTTCATTGTCGGCAAACGTGCTGACAGCGGTATGACAAAGAAGCAAAAGGTGATGCTGGTCCGTATTTTGATTGCTGCGGCGATGCTGCTGGGCTTTCAGTATCTGAATGTCAACCGCTGGGTGCGGCTGGCCTTGTACCTGGTTGATTACTTCATCATCGGCTATGACATCCTTCGGAAAGCCTTCAAAGGCATTCTGAACAAGCAGGTGTTTGATGAAAACTTCCTGATGGCGGTGGCTACGGTAGGCGCAATGGCCCTGGCCATCTATGAAAACGGCGATTATCTGGAAGCTATTGCCGTTATGCTGTTCTTTCAGGTGGTCGAGTGGTTCCAGGGGTACGCCGTCGGCAAGAGC
>CAMWQV010000500.1 GCA_947176425.1 uncultured Clostridia bacterium | reverse complement strand
TTCGCGGCCATGTATTTATTTACAGCGTTCTGCTGTGCTTTAGAGATTGCCACAGTGATACCTCCCTCCCGGAGCGGCCTGATTTTAGTAACACTATTCCAGTTTAATTTGCATGATATCACAAGAATCTATCTGTGTAAATAGATAATTTTCACAAATCTATCTGCGCAGATATGTAAAATTTGTCAATAGACCTATCTGCGCAGATAGGTTATACTCTATAGCACCAGCTGGAATAAGTTATAGGAGGAAAACTGCATATGAATACAGTTTCCAATTCAGGCAGCTACAATTTGGCAGATTTTGTCGTATTGGTAAAGACAAAAAAAGATGACTCGGAACCGGGGCTGGAGGGATTTGCCTTTCTTCGGGAAGATATGCGCAAAGAGTATGAAGCGTACATCGGTGCGTTAGAGCGTGCGGCGTATCAGGCGGATATAGCGGCGGCAAAAAGTGACCGGCCTGTCAAACTGACCGATGAGCAGATTACGTATCTTGCCAATAAATATAACCCGCGCAAGATGACCGAAAAAGAGTATAACGCTTTTATGTATGAAATGATTGATATGGGTGTCGTTACCAGAGAGGATGCACGATTTATCCCTGACTGGGAAGGCGGGGGCTGTGTTCCGTCGTTTACTCCTGGTACGACCAGCGGCGGCAAGCACGCAAGCGATGAAGATCTTCCGGTTATTTGCCGCGGCCGGGATGGATTTCGCCCGCATTGTTTTCAGCACAGCAATGGTGATGTACTGACATTGTATGGATATAAGTCGGCGTTTCGCTCCTATGCTCCGGATACCGGCAAACTCTACTATGCGAGAGCAGAACGCACATACGGAAAGATATACACCGTATTACAGCAGATGGACAACAAAAATCCGGAGTGCGTCCAAGCACGGCAAACCTCCTATCAGAAACGCTATCAGACCAGCCGTATGGCGTGGAACCTGAGAAACAGAAGCTGTTAAACAAAAGGAGAATCTGCTATGACGCCAACTTTCACTCTTGAATCGCCGTCAGTAAACTTGCTGCCGTTTATTAAAATAATAGAGGACGATTCCGTACCAAATATAGCAGGCGTTGCTGTTTTTCGAGAAGAAATGCGCAAGGAGTATGAAGAATATATCGGCCCATTCGAGCGTGCGTCGGTGCAGGCGGATATAGCGGCGGCAAAAAGTGACCGGCCTGTTAAACTGACCGACCAGCAGATTACATATCTTGCCAATAAATATAACCCGCGCAGAATGTCCTATGAAGAGTACAACGCTTTTATGTATGAAATGATCGAGATGGGTGTTGTGACCGAAGCGGACTCACACTATATCACGGACTGGGAGCGTGGGGGCATCTATAATGCGTATGCCCCCGGCAACCCCGCTTTTGGGCATAGATTTATGGCTGAGAAAGACATGCCTTTCTTTTACCGCGGCTATCATATACCTTCGCGTTATCCTGACAGCAATGGCGATATTCTGACTATGTACGCATTTCAATCAGCTTGGCGTTCCCATGACCCGGATACCGGCAAAGAGTACCTGGGCAGAACGGAACGTACTTACAACAAGATTTACACCGTTTTGCAGCAGATGGACAGCAAAAACCCGGAGTGCGTCCAAGCGCGGCAGGATACTTATCAGAAAAAATACCAGACGGGCCGTATAGCCTGGGACCTGAGAAACACGAGGCGTTGTCTATGAACACAATTTCCTACGTTCCCGAAAGAAATCTTTCAAAGTATTTTATCTCGAAAAAGGGCGAAGGTATGCCGGAACAAATGACCTTTGGAATTTTGCGGGAGGATATGCGTGAGGAATTGATCGCGTATATGGGCGAACAGAAAAGAATGATGCAGGCTGCTGATATCAAGGCGGCGAAAGCGGAAAAGCCGGTTAAGCTGACAAAAGAACAGCGGGCGTATCTGTCCGGGAAATATAATCCTCATCACATGACCCGTGAAGAATATACCGGATTTGTTCAGGAAATGGTTGAAATGGGCGTGCTGACCGAAGAAGAGACCAGTTTTCTGAATGTAGGCGGGGCGGCGTCAGCAGTACCGCTGTTCAGCCCCGGCACCTGCGGAAACCGGTCTATGAATACAGAGGACGCCCCCAATTACTGCTATGGCTGTGAACAGCCCTTCTCCTATGCCAGCAGCAAAGGGGATATTATGAATTGGTACAGTTTCGAGGCCGCTTACCGGACGTATGACGAAACATCGCAAACCTATTATCTTGGCAGGCGTGAACGCATTTTCAGCAGATTGTACGGTGTGCTGAAGCAAATGGACAGCAGCGCGTGCGTCCAAACGCGGCAGGACGCGTATCAGAAAAACTACCGGACCAGCCGTACAGCCTGGGATCTGAGAAACAGCGTCCGGCTCAGTCCAAAAACAACCGGTTGAAAGGAACGAAATATGAACATACAAAACACACAGAATGCCTGGTATTTTCAAAATCTCCACAAGTACGGCTTGAACATTACCGAGTGGATTAAGGAGCATCCCATTCCGAAAGGCACGGAACGCTTTGGGGAAATGGCGGACGCGGTGCGGAAAGCGTCCCAAATGAGCAGCGCGAAACAGGCGATGGCCTGTACCGGTCAAAAGGATTGGAAGGATAACAGCAATATTCCATTCCTGGTTACTCCCACCGAGATTCTGGAGGTGGCCTATGAGGACTGGTGCGAAGGCCGCGAACCGCTGACGCTACCGGAGGACGGAAGCGAACTGGCGGATTTTCTGCGGGAACGTTACACCGGGCCGATGAGCGAAAACGAACGTCTGGAAGTTCTGCTGGCTCTCCGGGACAGCAATTACATCAGCGGCAAAGAATACCGAAATGCCGCCGGTATACCGGGCCAGTTGATTCTTGTTGGCAGATATGACCCGAAAACAGGCGAATACACCCCTCTTGAACACAAACAGCCTGTCTATGAGTTCAAAAGCTGGGCCGAAAGATGGGAGGACATTCACGTCAATTCTGTCATGGCAAAGTGCAAAAATATTGACGATATCCTGACTTGGCTGACAAAACAGAATCCGGGACTGAAACCAGACCGGACAGAAAAGTTCTTCTGATTGATTCAAAACGCACGGGACGGGATCTGACAAACATACCCCGTCCCGTATTTTCACAGCAGCCAGAACGCCAGCCCAGCTGCGATACCCG
>CAMWQV010000499.1 GCA_947176425.1 uncultured Clostridia bacterium | reverse complement strand
GGCAGGGCGGCGTTCTTCACCAGACTGCCCGTACCGGAGGCCGCAGAAACGGGATAACAGAGAGGATGAGATAACTTTGCAACACTTCTTCAAATTGACCACCCACGGCAGAAATATCCTGGCTGCGTGTATGGCCAGCGAAGCGCCCCTGAATATTACGAAGGTATCTTTCGGCAGCGGCAGGGTAGGCGAAGAAACCAATCTGGCAGATGTACACGAGCTGATCCACTATATAGCGGACGGGACGGTTGGGGAGCGGCGCCACGAGAATGACCGGTTGTATCTGAGTGTGCAGTATACCAACGATGCGAAACACGCCGCTGTCGGTACGTTTATCTTATCGGAGTACATCGTATATGCGATGAATCCGGATACGGGGCAGGAACAGGATTTCATTTACGGCACATTAGGCGATTATGGACAATCTGTCCCTGCCTGCAATCCGAACTTCCCCAGCGGCATATGGGACTTCCCCATGACGCTGGTGGTATCGGATGAGATCAACGTAGTAGTATCGGCTCCGGCGGGACTGGTCACTTACAACGATCTGTATGCAATGCTGAACATCATCGGGACCTATTGCCTGGACATCACGATTCCCACTACCGGCTGGGTTTCCAGCACGGAAGGCGGGGAGGAATGTAATTTTGCGGTGGATATTCCCAATGACAGGATCACGGAAAAGCAGATACCGAACCTGACCTTCCTGCCGTCCAGCCTGTCCGCAGCGGTGGCCTGCGGGATGTGTCAAACAGTGCAGACAATTCCCGGCGCACTGCGGGTGTATGCAAAGACCGTCCCCGCAGTACCTTTGCAGGGAAGCTTGACCCTGTCCGGTCATATGGGCAGCGGTACAGAGATAGAGGACAGCGGTATCTTCGCACTGCCCACAGCGTCGGCTGCGCAGCTGGGCGGTATCAAAATCGGCGACGGCCTGACCGCAGCGGATGACGGAACCACGTCCGTTGCAAAAGCAACCGATGAAGATATTGAGGATATGCTTGGAGAAATATATCCTCCAAACGACAACTGATGATTTGAAAGGGAGCAAACAAAATGGCTGATGAAAACAACAAATTTGTGACCATTACACACCTGAAAAAGTCTCTCGAACGCGTTAAGGCCGAGAATGACAGCGGTGTTGAAACGGCTACGGATGCTGAAATCGATGCGATGCTCAACGAAGTGTTCGGAACCGGCGATAACACCGATGACAGCGCCGAAGACGGCGGCGAGGAAGCCTGATACCGGCCTGAGAACCTGCCAACTGACGAAACAAGGGAGGAGTAAACCTATGGCATTTGGAAGCGCAAACGTACCCGGCAGTGTTGTCCCAAAAGCGAAAGAACTGTCGGACCCGCGAAACATTGACGGCGTTGAATTTAACGGCACAGCTGATATCTCCCATTATGCCGCCTGTTCTACCGGCGCTGCGACGGTGGAAAAATCTGTGACGCTGACGGGATTTAAATTGGTGCCAGACGCAAGGATAGCGGTCAAGTTCGCTAACGCCAACACCGCCGCAAGTCCAACACTAAACGTTAACAGCACTGGCGCAAAGGCGATCTGTTATGCAGACGGCAGAGCTGGGAACAGCGGAATTTGGGGAGATGGTCAGGTAGCCGAATTTATTTATGACGGCACAAATTGGCTTATGTTAAATTCGCCTCAAACCGGCACGGGCCTCCCCGAAGGCATTCACGCTATTAGACCTCAATCTGCTGACCTTACTCTTGGAAATGTTTCTGGTGGAGGTCTTATCTTTGATGACGTTTTGGCTTCTGTTTCTGCTGTTCCTAAAAGCGGAAATATATTCTTCTCTTGGAAAGAAAACGGACAAATAGTTAGCAAAGATGAAATCTATTCTTTCCTTGCTAAAAATGACCGTACCTTGACTGCTGAATTTGGACCATTTATTACATGGGAAAAACAATCAGGCCCATTGCCAGAAAAAGAAACTTCGTGGGCTGAATGGATGGGAGCAGCGTATGGAGACGGAGTTATTGTTGCTTTGCAAAGAGAACAACATTCAGAAAACCATACTATGTCCAAAACTAGAACAGTTGCTTATAGTACAGATGGAGGAAACACTTGGAACACATCAACACTTCCTGTTAGTGATTATTGGGGTTCTATAGCATATGGCAATGGAGTTTTTCTTGTAACAACTCGCGTTTGGGGAGAATATGGAACCGGAACGAAATGTGCATACAGTACAGATGGCGGAAAGACCTGGAAAACATCTGCATTACCATCAAATAAATTAGTAAACCTTATATACGGAAATGGTGAATTTTTGGCACGAGATCTTGATACCGGAGAAGTTTTTGGCAGCAAAGACGGCGGCAAAACATGGTCAAAATATTCGACTTTACCAGACAATAGTTGGTGTACATTGACGTATGGTGGTGGAACATATATCTTAACATCTCGCTCTGATAATAATGTTTCTCATAATTCTCAACGAGTTTTATATAGCACGGATGCAAAAATATGGAAAGAATCTAAAATGCCAAGCAGCGGGGCATGGTATTGTCTTGCATATGGAAATGGAACTTTTGTAGCTGCTACAAGCAGTATGGCTTACGGCGCTTATAGCAAAGATGGCGGTATAACATGGGTAAAAACTGATGCAATACAAAAAGAAAGTATTTCAAATAATGTATCGTTTGAAAATATGGTTTATGGAAACGGAGTATTTATAGTTTCTACTTGGAATGATAGTTATTCGGGTTCTACAGCCGTGCTTTTGTATAGTAAAGATTTTGGGAAAACATGGGAAGAAACAATTTTGCCACTAAAAAAAACTTGGTTTAGTATTGTATATACTGGGAGTTCATTTGTTGCTATTCCATTGGGCAATTATAATCCAGAAAGTAATAAAAATGATTTGGGTAGTATTCATACTATAAAAATAGGGGAGTAAAAGTATGGCGATAAAATTAGACGGTATCCTTGTATCTGGTGACAGTAATGTTGGTATTAACGGCGGAGCTGCCATCGTTCTTAAAACCTGCGCGACCGTCCGCTTTTGCTGCGGGTGGAGGCGTTAGAGCGGGAAAGCGAACTATAACAAGGACGCACACAACCAGCACGGCCCTGATCAAACAGCGGATGGGACAGATCAAAGGGGTGAAAAAAGATAAATGGACAAACCGATTGAACGAGCGGA
>CAMWQV010000498.1 GCA_947176425.1 uncultured Clostridia bacterium | reverse complement strand
CTCTTACCCCCAGCACCGCTAATGTCCCCGGCGGTACGATTGAACCTTCTGACGCAGTTATCAAAAACGCCAGCGGTGAAGATGTGGCCGGGAATTACGAGATTCAGTATCAGAACGGCACTCTAACCATCAACAAAGCGAATGTGACCATTACTGTCGAGCCGAGCGCCCAAACGCTGACCTACACCGGAGCGGCCCAGGCGCTTGTTGAGGCAGGAACTGCGAATGTGGGAGACGTGCTGTATGCCCTGGCGGAGACGGGGCCATACTCCAAGACCATTCCCACCGGCACCGACGCGGGCAATTACACAGTTTGGTATAAGGTGGACGGCAACGACAATTACAATGGCGTTGCCCCGGTGAGTGTGGCTGTGACCATTGCCCGCAAGCAAGTCACCCCAACCGTTACCATCGACCCCAACAGCTACGAATACACCGGCAGCGCCATCCAGCCCAGTGGGAGCGCGGTCAAGGTGCTGGACGGCACAGATGAAATTCCCGCCAGCGAATACACGCTTTCTTACGGCGAGAATATTCACTATGGCACTGGCACCGTTACCGCAACAGACAATGGGAGCGGAAACTATTTCTTCGCGGCTGTCACTGGAAACTTTGCCATCACAAAAAAGCTACAAGCTGCGTTGAGTATTACCGGCAAGCCGGAAAGCACCGTCTATGGCGATACGTTCACGCTGACCACTAATGGCGGCTCCGGCGAGGGTGCTGTTACCTGGGCCGTGGCCAGCGGCCCAGCCACGGTGAGCGCCAGCGGCGAGGTCCAGATCACCGGCGTGGGCAGCGTTGCGATCAAGGCGGTCAAGGCTGGCGGCGCTGATTACGAGGACGCCGAGGCCACATTGACCTTTGAGGCGGCGAAAAGGCCCATTACCGCCACTGTGACCGCCACCAATAAATCCTATGATGGCACCACCGCCGCAACGGTGACGGCTACCGTGACCGACAGCGATCTGGTGAGCGGCGACAGCATCACCATTTCCGGGCTGGTTGGAACTTTCTCCGATGCCAACGTCGGGGATAGCAAGACCGTAACAGTGAACAGCTCCGAAGCCACGATCACCGGCACCAATGCGGAAAATTACATTGTCACTTTCCCCAGCGCGACGGCTTCTATCTCTAAGGCTGATGCCGCGATTACCGCCGCCCCCACCGCTGTGCAGCCGCTGACCTATAATGGCACTGCTCAGGAGCTGGTCAGCACAGGCACGGCAAATTTGGGTAAGGTGGTCTATGCGCTGTCCAAGGACGGCAATTATTCCGAGGCTATTCCAACCGGCACCAATGCGGGCAATTACACCGTCTGGTACAAGGTGGCGGACACCACCAACTACAACGGCACCGAGCCGGTAAAGGTGGATGTGAATATCGACAAGGCCAATTATGGCGGCGCAACAACCGACAACACCTCCGCCAAGTTCGGCACCACGGCCACCTATGACCTCACGGCCCTGCTCCCGGACGAAGCCACAGCTGGGACACCCACCACAAGTGATGAAATTTTTGACGGCACACCCAGCGTCAGCGGCAAAACCCTGACCTACAAGCTGAAAGCGGATGCCGCGGTTGGCAGTACCGGCACTATCACCGTCCCCGTGACCAGCTCCACCAACTACAACGATTTTGTGCTGACGATCACCGTCGAGGTATCGAATTTGCAAATTCCAGTCTTGACGGTAAATCCCATCCGTGTGACCTACACCGGCAAACCAGTCCCCGACAGCAGCATTTCCGGCACCGCTACCGTGGACGGGCAAACCATCACCGGAAAATGGAGTTTTGTCGAAGGACAGGACATTACAAACGTAGCCGACAGCGGTACGAAGCAAGTAAGGTTCACGCCGGATAACACGGACGAATATGGACCCAATACCGGCCCCGTGACTGTGACCATAGAACCCGCTGTACTGACTGGCACTCCAACCTTTACCCCCGTGACCAGTTCCGGCAAAACATTGGGGGATGTGACATTGGGCAAGCCGTCAAACTGGCCGGAAGGTACGTTTGCCTGGACAGCGGGGAATGAGACGGCAGTTGAGCAGAACCAGCCGTATCAGTACACGTTTACGCCGGAGAATCCAAACTATCAGACAAATACCGGCAATGTCACGCTTTGGATAAAGTCCAATGACCCCACGCCGACGGTAATCCCCGTGAGGGGTGTACGTCTGAATCCTACTTCGCAGAAGCTGGAAGTAGGAGAAAGGTTCCGGCTGACCGCGACCATAGAGCCTGCCAATACCACGGAGAGTAAGGATGTGACGTGGAGCAGCGACAATCCCACGATTGTGGATGTAGACAGCAATGGAACGGTCATAGCCCTGAAACCCGGCACGGCGGTGATAACGGTGCGCACGGTGTCCAGAGGCTATACCGCAACCTGCACCGTAACGGTAGCCGCGCCGAAACCGGAAACCTACACGATCACCTACGATGCGAACGGCGGCAGCGGTACGATGGCAGACGGTACGGCAACAGCCGGTAGCGGGTACACATTGCCGGAGTGTGACTTTACCGCGCCGGACGGGAAAGTGTTTGACGTATGGGCGATAGGCAGTCTCAGCGGCGAAAAGGCGGCGGCAGGCAGCAGTCATACCTTTACTGCCAATACCACCGTTTACGCCCTCTGGAAAGACGCTCCGGCAGAAGGTTACACAATCAGCTATGATGCGAACGGTGGCACCGGCACAATGGCAGACAGCATTGTTCCGGCAAATGAAGCGAATATTCTGCCAGCGTGTGGCTTCACCGCGCCGGAGGGGAAAGAATTTGCAGGCTGGTCCATCGGCGGCACGTCTGGTGTGATCGTCGAAGCAGGCGGCAGTTATACCTTTACCCGTGAAATGACGGTCTACGCTGTGTGGAAGGAGAAACCAGAGGAACCGGCGAAAACGTATACGATTACCTACGCTGCCAATGGTGGCACTGGAACGATGGCGGCTGCTACAGCAACGGAAAAAGTACCGTTTACGCTGCCAGAGTGCGGCTTTACTCCCCCCGCTGGGAAAGTGTTTGACACATGGCGTATCGGCGGCACGACGGGTACATCAGTCAAGCCGGGAGAGCAGTACACATTTACGGCAGATACCGTTGTCCGTGCAATCTGGAAGGATGCCCCAGCAGTAGTAACCTATAGCGTGACCTTCCTGCCCAACGGCG
>CAMWQV010000497.1 GCA_947176425.1 uncultured Clostridia bacterium | reverse complement strand
ACATAGACGGCTCCATGTCAAAAAGGAGCCGCTCCGTAAAAACTTCCTTTGACAAATCGTCCTGCAAAAGGCCAAACAGGTGTTGACATCTTTTTGTGAACTCATACATGATCCATACCCCTTTTCTTCTCTTCGAAGTTTAATTTGGTGAATTCGCTTGTATAGGCGGGAATACCGATTCCCAGAATCTGAGAGTTTTCCTGCGCATCCATCAGGGCACGAAACATGTAAAAATCGCTGGAGGTCGTGATCTTTATGTTATACATCGGGCCTTCGACCAAATGCAGCGAATATCCATAATGCAGCATTAGGCTTGCCGAGTCAAGAAATTCTGTGCAGCCCTCAGTGGATGCCCTCTGATACGCCCGATACAACTCCCCCAGCCAGAAGCTCTGGGGAGCGCGTGCGACCTGGCAATGGGAACGTTCCAATATGCGTTCGATTCGATCATCATCCTTGCTGACAGCAATGGTTTCTATTGCCGGTACTGAGGTGATAGCGCTCCCGTATTTCCGCACGGAATCAATATTGGTAGAAATAGTATCGGCATCAATGAGTGGTCGGACCGCGTCATGGACCAAAACAATGCTGTCCTCCGGATACCGATTATAAATCTCGTCCAATCCATTTTTGGTGGATTCCCATCGATTTGCTCCGCCGGGCACAACAGCTGCAACCTTTTTTATGTAAAACCGCTCCAATTGATGAATGAGATACTCTTGCCAATCAGGCAAACAAGGGATTACAATCGCATCAATCTCTGGATGGAATTCAAACAATTCCAGGGTATAGATTATAATTGGCTTACCATGCAGTTCGAGAAACTGCTTGGGCCGATTGCGGCTGGACATCCGAAACCCAGCGCCTCCGGCCGTAATTAGCGCGATATTCAAGCGGATACCTCCTCACCTGCAGCTTGCTCCACTTCACTATGTTCCGCCTTCTTTTGCCGTGCCTGCAGAGCCTGAAGAATATACTGCGCGCCATACTTGCCGCTCTCTCCGAAATGGTAAACACGCTCCAGCCTGACCGTTTCGATGGCTCTGGCATACTGCTCGCTTCCTTTCGTCAGCGTTCGGATCGCCTGCTCTGCCTCCTCCGCAACGTTTTCCGGCCTCAGCGCAACGCCCGCCGTTCTGCGGAACCACAGGTCAAAGGGTTCTTCTCCGCTGGAGTGTTCAGCCTCCGCCAGCTGCGGGTTAATGATTTTCATGGGCGTATCAATGAACAAAACCGGTTTTTTTGTGCTCAATGCATACTCATACCCGATTTGTGACCAATCGGTGACCAGCAGGTCAGCGGTATAAACGGACGTATTGTCTGAAAAATCCGTTTCAAATTGAACCGCTCCAAGGAGAGCTCTCTCGCACTCCTCTTTGATTCGGTCAAATTCCTTCGGAAATCTTTTTAAATACTGCGGATGGGGCCGGATCGTGACAGCAAAACGGTTTTTCAGCAGGGAGGCGGCCAGAGGAATTAAACAACTCTCCAGAATATTGTCTACCTGGTAGGAAGGAGCGATTAGCGCTCGGGAGGTTGACTTTTTCTCCTTTGGCATTTTTTCATAGGCAGCGGCCATCTGATCCAAAACCCCATAACCACAGGGCACTAAATTTTTGGGAGGCGTATTTGTCATTTGCTCAATCTTGCGAATTTCCTTGTCTAAATAGTCTCCCGTCGTAAATAGCGTATCGTAATGATCCAGCGAACCAGGGCGCGAACTGCGCATTCCGCTTAATGCCCCATGAAACATATAGATATATTCAATGTCTTTGCGCACATAGCTGCGCTTAATATGAAAGTTATCTAAATCGGGTACTGTCATGACCATAATATCCACATCCAGCTTCATAAACAACGTAATGAGCTTTTTTTCTCCGATGTAATAGGGCCGGATGCGCGGCTGCGTCCGCGCCAAGGTGAAGACCTGGTCTGTTGGATCACTGGTTATATAGTGGATAATCACGTTGGAATGGGAGAGCAGATATTCGATGACATCCTGGAAATACTTATAGAAACCGCTTGCCTCAGAATAAAACGCCAAATGCTTGTTTGCAACTGAAAAGAACCGTTTATAATCCGCCTTCTCCCTCCTGCGGTCCTCTTTAGAAACTTTTTGTTCCAAAGACGAGAGCTTATCCAGTTCACGCCGGCTCTCCATCAGCGCCGTATAATCTATGTACCGCTTTGGCGGCATCACCGTGTTCAGCACCAGTTGCTGCACAATGGTAAACAGGTTGCTGGCAATCCAGTAAATACCCACGCCCACGGGGACAAACGCACCCAGTCCTAGGGAGATGCCGATAGACAGCCCATTGGTCAGCCACTGGCTGGCTTTGCTCTGCTCCCGCTGGAGGGGATTAAGGTGGTTCTGGGCCAGCCCCAGTGCCAGCGCGGCGGCACCCGCCGCGAAAGGCATAAGGAGGATTATCCCGCCCACCTGAGCGGGATAGACAGAGAGTATACTCTCTGTGCCTTCCAATAACTGCCGTACCGCGCCGATGACGCCGACCAGCAGCGCTAACTGAATAAACATGGGAATCGTGCTGGCCAGGGGATGGTATCCCTCACGTTTGTACAGTGCCTGGGTCTCCTCCGCGATGGTGTCCTTATCCCCGTAGTATTTGATCTTCAGGCGGTTCAGTTCCGGGGTCAGGGACACCATGCGCAGGCTGTTGCGGTTCGTCCACAGGGATACTGGGAATAAGATGACTTTGGTCAGCAGCGTAAACAGTATGATGGCTGGGCCATAGCTGCCCAGCAGCTTGTAACAGACGCGAAGAAGAGCCGTCAACGGAATGCCAATCACCTGTGTTAGAATACTCATTTCTTTTTTACTCTCTTCCCTTCAACAAAAAATGCTGAACCGTTTAAGGATCCCCCATTCCAGCCAAGAGATAATCTGGCCCATTGTGGTCTATATGGATTTGAAGTTCTTCCGCATCCCTGTAGTAGACATATCCTCGCCAGGCGTTGAAAGGGCCCTTAACTTTCGGGTAGTCTTGGATAAACACCCTCTGCCAGAGAACACGGCGGCGTTCATCTCCTTCATGCCAATCAAAGAAAGACGTTCCAAAGCTACCATCGTTAAGGCCAATCAACTCCAGAATTGTTGCCTGGAAATCCTGATAACTCACCGGCGCGTGATTGATCTGCGTGGAATCATGTGTTTCGCCA
>CAMWQV010000496.1 GCA_947176425.1 uncultured Clostridia bacterium | reverse complement strand
ATCTACAAGCGTAAGATCGTCGGGAGCGTCTGATGTGTATAAGAGAGAGTTGTCATAGTGGCGACCTGTTCGGCCAGCTCAGGTGGAAATATCGTATTAATTTTTTCCTGTTTCAGCTGCATTAACCAGCCACCGGCAGTATTTACAGCGACGACAAATAAAAAACGAGAAGGCGCGGAAAGGGAAGACGTTTTATCCAGGTTTTCATACTCAAACATCATCCGCCTTTTTCTTAATATGATTTCCGATAATTTCGGACACATCACTGATCGTAATAAACGCGCTGGCGTCCACCTCTTTGATTAAACGCTTGAGTTCATAGATTTCAAACCGGTTGAGCACACAGTAGAGGACGACTTTCTTGCCGCTGATTAACCCCATACCCTCCAGCAGCGTCACGGTACGGCCCATTCTCTTATAGATTTCGTCGGCGATCATCTTCCCCTCATCGGTGATAATCATAGCTGCCTTCGCCTGTTCCACGCCTGATTCAACAAAATCAATCACTTTCGATGTAATAAAATAGGTCAGGAGGCTGTACATGGCTCTGTCAAAGCCGAACAGGAAGCCGGCGGCCGTATAGATCACAACATTGAAAAAAAGAACCATCTGTCCCACGGGAAGGTTAAACTTTTTGTTCAGGAAGATGGCCACGGTCTCCGTTCCGTCGAGGCAGCCCCCGGCGCGGATCACAAACCCCACGCCGACGCCCAGAAAGACGCCTCCAAAACAGACCGCCAGCAGATATTCATGGGTAATATCCACAAACGGCGCGAAAATTTCCAGAAAACTGGAAAATGTCACCATGGCAACGGCGGATTTGACAATAAATTTCGCGCCCAGCTTCCGCGTACCAACCAAGAGAAACGGTATGTTCAGGGTCAGAGTCAGGATGCCAAGAGGTATCCCGCTCAGGTTATTGATCATGATGGAAATTCCTACAATCCCTCCATCCAGGATCGTGCAGGGGACCAAAAATTCTTCTATCGAAAATGCTGCGATTACCGCGCCCATCATCAGCATTCCATAGCTTGATAGTTCCCTCATATAATATTTTGCTTTGTCTGTCATAATTGCCCCCATCTTATATAATTTAGTATGTCTATAAATTCCGACCGGTTATGTTTATTGTATCATAAAAAACCTACAAAAGCAATGATTTATTCACCATCGGCCGGTGTCAAACACAATGATTGAAAGCGGGCAGATATGCCGGTATGGCGGCAAAATCAAAAAAATCCGAACCCAGTCTGCACAAGACAGATTGAGTTCGGATTCTCACAGCTAACAGCCTACAGGAACGAACGCATATCGGCGGTGAGCATTTCTTCCTGATGAATGAGGCGTTTTGCAACATCTTTTGACACTTCGTCGGCGGCTTTGTATTGGTTGAGATACTGATTGAGGGATTTCACGCCCATGTTGCAGCCGTCCGTCATGAGTTCGGCAATGGCAGAATCGGACTCATTCATAGCCAGTTTGACGTTTGTTTTGACCCACGACATTCCTTTTGCCATAGGATTGGGGTCTTTCCCGTTATCGTGATACTGGTCAAGCAAGTCCTTGATCTCCCGTTCCAGCTTTTCATGCTCCGACTTGCAGTTAGACAGGGACTGCCGCAGACTGTCGGCCTGCACATATTGCAGCACATCGCTGATGGATGAAATCCCCATTTTGACGCCCGCATCGCATTCCCGCAATAGCCTTACCGTATCCTGTTCTATCATACGATTGTCCTCCCTTCACATAATGGATATAGTATACCCTTTCGCGGCAAAATCTTGCGTGAAAAGAATACAGTGTCTGCTATATTTTTCTAAAAAATATACTAGCTATTCTTGGCAGAGTGTGATATAGTGATAGAAGCGAACTAAAGAATCTTTCAGGAGGGCAACAAGACAATGCGCAAAACGAAAATCATCTGTACATTAGGACCGGCAGTAGACAACGAAGAAATGATCCGCAATCTCATCCGGGGCGGCATGAACGCGGCGCGGTTCAACTTTTCACACTGCGATCATGCCAGACATCTGGAGCGGGTGAACCGTCTGAAAGCAATCCGTGATTCCATGGGCCGGCCGGTGGCTACGATCCTGGATACCAAGGGTCCGGAGATTCGGATCAAAAGTTTTGAGACCAAATCAGTGGAATTGCAGGCCGGTTCACTCTTTACGCTGACCACCGAGGACATCACCGGGAATCAGGACCGTGTTTCCGTGACCTATCCGCAGCTGCATGAGGAACTCCAGCCGGGCCAAGCCATTCTGATTGACGACGGCCTGGTAGCCATCCGCGTGGAGAAGATCGAAGGCCGGGATATCGTGTGCAAGGTGGAAAACGGCGGCACCTTATCCGCAAATAAATCCATCAATATTCCGGGTGTGCATATCCGTCTCCCCGCACTCACCGAACGCGACGCTGACGATATCCGGTTCGGTGTGGAAAACGATTTCGATTTTGTTGCCGCGTCGTTTGTCCGTCAGGCCGATGACGTGAAAGCTATCCGCAAAGTCCTTCATGACTGCGGCGGCGATGATGTGAAAATTATCGCTAAGATCGAAAATCAAGAGGGCGTCGATAATATCGAGGAAATTCTTGACGCCGCAGATGGAATCATGGTGGCAAGAGGCGATTTGGGCGTGGAGATTCCCGCGGAAAAAGTGCCGGTCATTCAGAAAGACCTGATCCAGAAAAGCCTGCTCAGCGGCAAACTGGTGATAACCGCTACCCAAATGCTGGATTCCATGATCCGCAACCCCAGACCTACCCGTGCGGAAGTGTCCGATGTGGCAAACGCTGTGTTCGACGGCACCAGCTGTGTGATGCTCTCCGGTGAGACCGCCAGCGGAAAATATCCGATTGAAGCCTTGAACACCATGGTCCATATCGTCACGGAAGCCGAAAATTCCATTCAGTACTGGAACCGTTTTATGAATCGGACCGCTTCTAATTCCGGCACCCTCAATATCAACGACGCGATCACCCATACCTGCTGCCTGACCGCTATGGATTTGAACGCAAAGGCCATTGTTACCACCACAAACTCCGGCCATACCGCCAGAATGATTGCTCGGTTCCAACCGGCCTGCCCCCTCGCCGCGCTGACCATGTACGAAAAAGTCCGGCGGCAATTGGGGCTGTATTGGGGCGTCATCCCCTTCCTGACCGGCGCAGGCAATTCAACTG
>CAMWQV010000495.1 GCA_947176425.1 uncultured Clostridia bacterium | reverse complement strand
ACCTCGGATCCGGCAAAGACTGGGATTTGAGCCGTATGCACGGCGGCCTGCGCCTGCTGCCCCCCTTCTCCCAGGAAAACAGTTCCCGCGGCGGCCGGGTTTTCTCCGGTAAAATGGAAGCCCTGGCAAGCGTCCGCTCCTATCTGGAAGAAATCCGCCAGAGCCATGTGGTTTTGGCCGACAGCGATCTGATTATCAATATCCCCCTTCAGGATGTCTTTCAGGCGCATCTGGACTCCGGCGCGGATATTACCGCTGTCTGCACCAGCAATCTGGATGGCCCGCCTGATGCCGCCTATTATAAGCTGGGCGAACAGGGCCGCGTTGCGGAGACTCTCTATCCCCTCCATGACCCCAAGGGCTGCCACCGCTCCCTGGAAATTTATATCCTGTCCAAAGAACTGCTCCTGAATCTGGTGGACGAGTGCCTCAGCCACGATCAGATCAGCTTCCGCAGCGCCGTTCTCCAGGGCAAGGCTGATTCCCTCCATATCCAAAGCTTCGTTTGGAACGGCTATGCCGCGCAGATCCGTACCCTCAAGGGCTACTACCTGCGCAGCATGGAAATGCTGGACCCCTCTGTCCGCAGGGAAGTGTTCGACCCGAAACGCCCTATCCACACCAAAGAACGCAACCAGGCTTCTACCTATGTCGATCCCGCCGGTACCTGCTGCAACTGCCTTGTCGCCGACGGCTGCACTATTGAGGGTACTGTGGAGAACTCTATCATCTTCCGCGGCGTGTCTGTTGCTAAGGGCGCAGAAGTCAAGAACTGCATTCTGATGCAGGATGCCACTGTCAGCCGTGACGCTGTTCTGGGCCATATCATCGCCGATAAGGGCGTGGAGGTCATGGAGTCCAGAACCCTTATGGGCCATGATAATTACCCCATGGTCATCGCAAAGAACAGCAAGGTGTAACAAATCCGACGCCTTTTTCCCGCTCTTTTTCATGAACTTATACAGTTTTTGTGCGATAGCAGCCGAAACCGGCGGAAAACCTTTACTTTTCCTTTGTTTTGAGATATACTGACGCTATCATAAAGGAGGTTTTTCCCTATGAAAATCCTATTCGCCACTTCTGAGGCAGTCCCCTTCTGCAAGACCGGCGGCCTGGCTGACGTGGCTGGCAGCCTTCCCCAAGCACTGGCTAATGCCAATAATGAGGTGGAGGTCATCCTGCCCCTCTATCAGCGCGTCGCGGACAACTGGAAAGATAAAATGTCTTTCGTTTGCAGCATCGAGGTCCCCCTGGGCTGGCGGCGCGTCTACTGCGGCCTGTTCCGTCTGGAGCATGAAGGCGTGACCTGGTACTTCGTTGACAACGAGTATTACTTCAACCGCGATTCCCTGTACGGCCACTATGACGACGGCGAACGCTTCGGCTTCTTCTCCCGCGCCATCGTTGCCCTCCTCCCCGCGCTGGAATTTATGCCGGAAGTCATCCACTGCAACGACTGGCAGACCGCTCTTGTGCCGGTCTACCTGAAAGACGAGTGCGTCCGCTGGAGCGACATTCGCGGCATTAAGACCGTCTTCACCATCCACAACATCGAGTATCAGGGCCGCTATGGAAAAGAAACCCTGGAAGACCTGTTCGGACTCGCGCCTGGCTGGTTCTCTGACGGCACGATCGCCATGGACGGCGACGTCAACCTGCTTAAAGGTGCGCTCATGACCTGCGACGCTATCACTGCTGTCAGCCCTACCTACGCCCAGGAGCTGCGCTACGCCTACTTCGCCCACGGCATGGAGAGCGTTATCCGGCTCAACGGCGGCAAGGTCTACGGCGTGCTGAACGGCCTTGATATGGCAGGTTATGATCCCGCGACAGATAAGCGGCTGACAGTCAACTACGGCCTCAAACCCAAAAAGGGCGTTGAGAGTCTGGAAACCGGCAAGGCCAAGAATAAACAGCACTTGCAGGAAACCATGAATCTGGACATCGTTCCGGATGTGCCGGTGATCGGCATCATCAGCCGCCTCGTCAGCCACAAAGGTCTGGACCTGGTGTGCCAGGTCTTCGACGAGATCATGCGGCTTAACTGCCAGTTCGTCGTTCTCGGCAGCGGCGATTGGAATTATGAACAGTTCTTTGAGGCCAAACTCAATCAGTATCAGGGCCGTATGGCTCTGTACCGCGGCTACAATGAAGCCTTGGCGATGAAGATTTACTCCGGTGCCGACTTGCTGCTGATGCCCTCCAAGAGCGAACCCTGCGGCTTGGCGCAGATGATCGCTATGCGCTACGGCACCGTGCCGATTGTCAGAGAAACCGGCGGCCTGAAAGATACTGTTCAGGCTTACGAGGATTGGTGCGGCGTGGGCAACGGCTTTACTTTCGCCGATTACAATAGCCACGATATGCAGTTCGTGATCGAGCAGGCAGTGGGGCTTTACTACAATAAACCGGCTGCGTTCAGAAAACTCCAGGAGACGGGTATGGCGGAAGATTTCAGCTGGACCCGCAGCGCTGAAGAATATAATAAGATCTACCAGAAAATCTGTTCCTGACCAACTGAACTCTACAGGAGGCGGGCAAGTCACGCCCGCCTCCATATCCTGTTATCCTATGCATGAGAAAAGAGGAGATCCCCTATGGAAAAATTCACTAAGGAGTCCATGAAACAGGCTATCGGCGAAAAACTTCGTCTGAATTTCGGCGTTACCGAGGAGGAAGCCACCGAAGCGAATATTATGAAAGCCTGCGCAATGGTCCTCCGCGACCGGATGAGTACGCAGTATGTGGAATCCCGCGCTGAGGTTCGGAAGAAAAAACAGCGCCGGGTACATTATATGTCGATGGAATTCC
This sequence comes from uncultured Clostridia bacterium, assembly GCA_947176425.1. Taxonomy (GTDB): domain Bacteria; phylum Bacillota; class Clostridia; order Oscillospirales; family Oscillospiraceae; genus Pelethomonas. The sequence continues at coordinate 377 of CAMWQV010000495.1, read as the reverse complement.
TTATGGGCCGCAGCTTGATGAAAAACGCCTACAACCTGGGCGTGCTGGAGCCGATGAAGGAAGCCATTACGGAAATGGGCTTTAAGCCTGCCCGTATCTTTGATATGGAACCGGATGCCGGTTTGGGCAACGGCGGTTTGGGACGTCTCGCCGCCTGCTACCTCGACAGCCTCACTACTTTGGAAATCCCTGCCCGCGGCTACTCCATCTGCTATGAGCTGGGCCTGTTCCGTCAGAAAATCGTGGACGGCCAGCAGATCGAACTCCCCGATGATTGGCGCGGTCAGGGCGACGCCTGGCTTATTCCCAGACCCGATGAAGTAGAAGAAGTCCATTTCGGCGGCACCCTCCGGGAGTTCTGGGACGGCGACCATCTG
>CAMWQV010000494.1 GCA_947176425.1 uncultured Clostridia bacterium | reverse complement strand
GCTGGCGATGGAGCGCGTCTATGGCTACTGTGTCCTGCTGGAACGGTACTTGAACCGGTGCAGGAGGTGACAACGGTATGAACGAAAAACGAGCTATACAGTTGGGCTGGGATGAGGTCTGTGATATTGTATCAGCGGAAATTGAGGAAATCCTTGGCCTGCATATTTCATGCGGGGTCAATATCGTGGAGGCTGTCGCATGGGCTGTTGTATTTGAGGGTTGCCGTCTGCCGCTTCCCGGACTTTGCCAACTCTTACAGATCACACAGGCTACCCCGGAGGACTGGGCGATTACCCTGCCCTGCGATGGGGAACGTGATGTCAACGATATCGGTATGGAACTGGCTGAGAAGCTGATAGGAAGACACTTGTGCCTGACATGGGAGCAGCACTTGATTACTGAGGACAGTTTATGGCTGGTGGGTGTGACGGATATCTGCAAGCCAAGGTTCGATAGCGATGGTGTCTCTCTATCAAATGATATGGTACAGGCTCTCGTTGATATCGCAGACTATCTCCGCAGACAGAAAGACAGGGGAGGTGGTTAATGTGTCTATTCAGGAATGTAACGCCCTGGTGCTGGAATATCTCTGGTGCATCGACTGTGTGATTCGTCAGAACTATGGACTGGTACGTGCTGCCCGTCTGGACCGCGATGATGTGTACCAAAATCTTGCCGTGCGTCTGATTCGTGCTGTAGAATTGTATAAACCCGGTACTAGGAGCTTGAAGGGATATATCTTTATGCAGCTGAAATATGAGTTGTTAAACTGCAAAAGTTCCAAAAAACGGTATGGGTTCTGTGCCGCTCCGTATGATCTCCGTGGTGCCGTCGTCTCACTGGATGCCTTGATGGAGAGTACGGCCCATGCTATGTGAAGGGGGCGAGGAAAATGAAGATTCTGGTTGTCGAACCTGGCCGCAAGCCTGTAGCCGTGGAGATTGACGGTACATTGAAAACTATGCAAAGTCTGGTGGACGGCTTGATTCAGGTTGTTTATCCCTTTGAGGAACCGGTCGCGCTGATTTGCAACGAGGAAGGCCACCTGCTGGGGCTGCCAATGAACCGTGGGTTGTGGGACGAGGAAGGAAACCTGTACGATATCGTCTGCGGGACCTTCTTACTCTGCGGTATATCCGGCGAAAACTTCGCATCGCTGTCAGATGAACTGCTACAGCAGTACACAGAGTTCTATGCCACACCGGAAGTATTTCTGAAGCTGGGTGGCCATATCATTGTTCTGCCCTTACAGGAATAAGCGGAATAGAAAACATTTAATGTGGAGAGAAAGTACAAGTTATATCCACAGCCTAAAGGACCATATGCGTGACCGCAATGCCCTGAGAGAAAAGGAGGCTAGGATTATCAATCTTCTGATAGATGGTTTTGCCCTGCGTGAGGCTACACAGCTCTTAGAGATACCAAGGACTGTTGCGGTGAGCTGTATGGAGGACTTCTGCTGCCGGGCCAAAGTAGTTATTAGTTGAGATACTGCTACATATAAAAATCCAGGAAGTTCGGGAGGATTTTCTCGGACTTCCTGGATTTTTTACACTTAAAATTCTGTAATAAATAGGCAATATTTTTTTAGCAACAGTTTGTAAAACATCTACTCTAGCATTGTTAAACACGATGGAGGCTCTCACTTCTAAACTATCACTTGGGATCCGGGCTGAAAACCTGTTTACAAAAAGTAAGAACCTCTTTGGTCATACTCTCTTGAATCATCAAACTACAAGAAAATTGAATAGCAAGATCAACCTGGGTCTGACGGATTCCCACATTGGATGGGTCTTGGGCTATATATTCCAGAACAGCAGCATCTTTCTGCTCCACTTCATCCAGCCAGTTTTCTATTTTCTGAAACCACTCATCCGGATGAAAGCTGCACCCTAATCCACGCGGGTTCAGGAATGCCAGTGCTCTATATTCCCGAGTCTCTTCCTCTCCGACAAGTTTATGCAGCACTTTCCGAACTTTTTTAGTCTCTTGGTCTGTACTGTAGTAGAAAAAATCATAAAATTCACTCATTGATATTGCCTTATCCTTGCGTTGGGGGAACATGGCTGGCATTATGTAGAACATCTTGTTTATGCTTCCTTGCAAAAGACTCATATCATTTCCAAGATATTGCGTTTCGTCCGAGGGCGGCAGGGTAACAAGATGGCAACGGTAAAACGTGTACAATGCGTGACACAGGTGACGGTCATATTTTTCTGCAAAATAGCGGTCACACCAGGAAATCAGGTCTAAATAAAGTTTGAAATGGCACTCCTGGATTCGTGCAACAGAGGAATGCGTACAAAAAGATATTTCACCTTGGAACTTCAGACTGGCGGGCTTGAAATAAGATGGATCTCTCTTAAAGGGACGCAGAGGTTTTCTATCGTTAGCGAAAAAATCCAGCAAATAGAACGGCATTACTTTGCAGCTAGAATCCGCAGTCCCACGACACAGCCAGTCAATCACTGCGGCTATATGGGTCCGCCGATGCCAGCGCAGTGCAGCTCCCTCACGCTTGCCCAGTTTGTATGTGGGCGCTTGCTCGTCTAATATCGGATACATGGTTACATTGTTTTTAGAATATCCCATATCTTGCCGTTCGATTTTGCGAAAAATAAGATCGTACAATTCCGGGATATCATTTGTGTTCTTAGGTCCAACTACACTTCCCTTCATTACTTCAAAATTTTTACGAATATCAGATGCTGCCAATATTGTGTGAACAGCCTCCAGCCAGTCGTGCTTGGAGGCCATATTTTTCTCTTTATCCGTAATGTCCATTAAGGACTCTAGCTTCCGATACAATCCTTCCAGGTGAAAAAAGGTACGCGCAGCTGCCTCGATTTCGTTTAGATCATGAGTGATTTTTAATTGATTACCTGCATCATTGTCACTGATCTGGTTTAAGCAATATGTCCGGTACCGATCAAAAAAGTCCCAGAATATTTGCTCAGTTGTCTCAAGATCAAGTTTCCACGGCTTGGACTGTGCCTCAATTTTGGGGCACTTGTCTGCTTTTGATGATTGTACCCACTGCTCGATCTGTTCTTTTTGTCGCGCCAAGCGTGAGATAACTTTTATTTGGCGTCCTTTCTCTGATAGAAATAACCGTCCTACTTGTAGCCCTGCCTGAGACCGCAGTACACCATTATATACCTGTATATTATACACATCTGACGCTCCCGACGA
>CAMWQV010000493.1 GCA_947176425.1 uncultured Clostridia bacterium | reverse complement strand
AAAAATTTCTGGCTGCGTTCCCTGGGCTGGTTTTCCGTCGCGCTGGCTGACCTGCAGGAAATCCTGCCGGAAGGCGGGGAGCGGGACAGTCTGGCTGGTATTTTTACCGAATTGATGGCCGCCGCCGCCCGTTACGCTGACCAGGACACAGGACTTTACTGGCAGGTACCCGATCAGGGAGGCCGGGAAGGAAATTACCTGGAAACCAGCGGCAGTGCAATGATGGCCTACGCGATGCTCAAGGGCGCACGGCTGGGCGTTTTGGACAGCGAGTATGCGGGAAAAGGCAAAAAGACTTTCGACGGCATCATGGAAAAATATCTGACCTTTACGGAGACCGGGCTGAATCTGGGCGGCATCTGCTTAGTAGCCGGGCTGGGTCCGGAAAACAACCGCCGCCGGGACGGTTCCTATGAATACTATATCTCCGAGCCGGTGGTGGAGAATGACGCCAAGGGAGTGGCCCCCTTTGTGCTGGCCTACACGGAGGTCAAAAGGGCATAACCGGAAATCCATGTGTATCCATGTGTAAGGAGACTGAAACTATGGCGTACTTAACACTGAAAGACATCAATAAAATCTACCCCAACGGGTATCACGCGGTCCACAACTTCAACCTGGAGATCGGCAAGGGAGAATTTATCGTGTTTGTCGGTCCGTCCGGCTGCGGGAAATCCACCACACTGCGCATGATCGCAGGTCTGGAGGACATCTCCAACGGCGACTTTCTGATTAACGGAAAGCGTGCCAATGACTGGGGTCCCCGGGAGCGGGAGGTGGCGATGGTGTTCCAGAGCTACGCCCTCTATCCGCAGATGACCGTGTTTGACAATATCGCTTTCGGCCTCACGCTCCAGGGAGTGGACGAGGAGGTCATTGAGGAGAAGGTGAAAAACACCGCCCGCATTCTGGGCCTGACAGACTATCTGGACCGTCTGCCACGTGCGCTATCCGGCGGCCAGCGGCAGAGAGTCGCAATCGGCCGTGCAATTATCCGCAAGGTGGGCGTGTTTTTGATGGATGAGCCGCTTTCCAATCTGGACGCCAAGCAGCGCGTGACCATGCGTTCCGAAATCGCCCAGATTCACCGGGAAACCGGCGCGACCACTATCTATGTCACGCACGACCAGACCGAGGCAATGACCCTGGCGGACCGCATTGTAGTTATGAAGGACGGCTATGTGCAGCAAATCGGCACGCCGTATGAACTGTATCACGACCCGGTCAACGTATTCGTGGCGGGCTTTATCGGCGAACCGCCCATGAATTTTATACGCGCGGTCGTAAAGGGCGGAAAAGTGCCATTTGGTTCTAATCTGCTGGATATCTCGCCGTGGCTGGGGAATCAGGGAAAAAAGTACGAAGGCAAAGAGATTGTTTTCGGCTTCCGTCCCGAGGCCATCGAACTAGGCGAGAGAAACAACGCGTACCGGGTACGGGCCCAGGTGGAGCTGCCGGAGATGCTGGGAGATAATACCAACGTCTACATCACCGCCGGAGCAGACAAAGCCATCCTCAAGGTCGATCCCCACGACACGCCTGAGATCGACAGCGCAATCACATTCTCTATCCCCTATGACGATGTGTACCTGTTTAACGGGGAAACGGAGATGGTGATTGAAAAGACCGCACAGAAATCGCTTCAAAAATCTAAATAGACGAAATAAAGGAGTGCCTTATGGATATTCGTTATTCTGCCAATCCCAACGATGTGAAGCGTTATACCACTGAGGAACTGCGGAAAGAGTTCCTCATCGAAAACCTGTATGAACCGGATCAGGTAAAGGCCGTTTATTCCCATGTGGACCGTATGGTGGTGCTGGGAATCTATCCCGTAAGCAAAGAAGTGCCGATTGATCAGGGCATCGATGTGTGGGCCAATTTCGGCACCAAGTTTTTCCTGGAACGCCGGGAAGCAGGCGTATTTAATCTGGGCGGTGCCGGATCTATCACGGTGGACGGGAAAAAGTATGATTTGGGCTTTGAGGACTGCCTGTATATCACAATGGGCGCAAAGGAAGTCGTCTTTGCCAGCGCTGATCCGGCAGATCCCGCCCGGTTCTATCTGGTTTCCGCACCGGCGCACAAGGCGTACCAGACCACATTCCTGTCCATGGCGGACGCCAACAAACGTCCCTGCGGCGAGGCGGAGTCTGCTAACGCCCGTGTCATCAACCAGTTCATCCATCCCGACGTGCTGCCCACCTGCCAGCTTTCTATGGGCCTGACCCAACTCTCTCCCGGTTCGGTCTGGAATACCATGCCCGCCCATACCCACGAGAGACGGATGGAAGTTTATACCTACTTTAATATTCCTGAGGGCAACGTTGTCTTTCATATGATGGGCCAGGGAAAAGAGACCCGGCATATTGTCATGCAGAATTTTGACGCGGTGATCTCTCCTTCCTGGTCGATTCACAGCGGCTGTGGCACATCCAATTATACATTTATCTGGGCAATGGGCGGCGAAAATCAGGCGTTCGACGATATGGATACCATTCCTACAACCGAACTGCGTTAAGCGGAAAGGAGACTTTTATTATTATGGATATTCAGAAAGCGTTTTCTCTGGAAGGTAAAGTCGCGTTAGTGACCGGCGCGGCTTACGGCATCGGCTTCTCCATTGCGGAGGCGCTTGCGGGTGCGGGCGCAAAGATTGTTTTTAACTGCCGCAGCCAGTCCAATCTGGATAAAGCTCTTGCGGATTACGCCGCGAAGGGCATCGACGCAAAAGGCTACATCGCCGATGTGACAGACGAGGGACAGGTTATTGAGCTGATCTCCAAGATTGAAACCGAACTGGGCGGCGTAGATATTCTGGTCAATAATGCTGGTATCATCAAACGCATTCCCATGACGGAGATGAGCGTGGAGGAGTTCCGGCAGGTGGTAGATATCGATCTGGTAGGTCCTTTTATCTGCGCCAAAGCTGTCATTCCCGGTATGATTAAGAAGGGACACGGCAAGATTATCAACATCTGCTCCATGATGAGTGAGCTGGGCCGTGAGACCGTCTCCGCCTATGCCTCCGCGAAGGGCGGACTGAAAATGCTGACCCGCAACATCTGTTCAGAGTACGGCGAGGCAAACATTCAGTGCAACGGCATCGGGCCGGGTTACATTGCCACGCCTCAGACCGCGCCTCTGCGGGAACGCCAGCCGGACGGCAGCCGTCATCCCTTTGACCAGTTCATCG